>JAYUQF010000407.1:0-9361 GCA_043756885.1 Pseudomonadota bacterium | reverse complement strand
ACAAAAACCACGACATGCCGAGGATCAGCGCGGCCGGCACGGTGGCATCACCCGCCCCGCGCAGGCAGAAACTCGCGCCCAGGATCATGCCGTCAAACAACTGATACGCAGCCGCCAGCCACATGAGCACAATGCCGGACTGGGCAACCGCCGCGTTCAGCGGATCGCTTGCGTCGAGGAACAAGGGAATCGTCCAGGAACTGGCCAGCCCCAGCACCAGACCCAGACCACCCATATAGATCACGGCCATGGTGATGACCGCATTGCCCAAGCGTCGCGCCCAGGCTTTGTCTCCGGCCCCGATCGATTGCCCGACCAAGGTGGTACCGGCCAGCGCCAAGCCGATCGCCGGCATATAAGAAAGCGACGTCAGCATCATCACGATCTGCGAAGCGGCACCATCGCTCGGGCTCAGTTTCACCAGCATCAATTGAAACAGCGCAAAGCCGAACAGATCGGCCGCGAGCCCGATACCCATGGGCAGGCCCAGACGGAATTGTTTGAGCAGAGCGCGCCGCTTCAGCCGCCACGTCATGGGTGCACGGTAGGCCGCAAATTGTTTGTTACCCACAAACAACACCAAAGCCATCAAGAGTCCCACGCCGGTGGCGCAGTTGGTCGCCCACGCCGCCCCCGGCACGCCCCAATGAAAGTGAAAAATGAAGATCCAGGCGAGTAAAGCGTTAACGCTCAAAGTCACGAAGTTGATCAACAGCGTGACACGCGCGTGCCCGATGCCGTTAAAAAAACCGAGCACCGCCCACAGCGCCACGCCGATCGCGGCGCCCAACATACGCGGCTGCCAGAATTGCAATGCCAGATCGCACACCGCAGGGCTCAGCCCGAACGGTGCAAGCAGGACATCGCCATTGAAGGCCAGTAATGCAAATACCGGCGCAGTTAACAGCGATGCCCACAACGCGGTCCAGGTTGCTTGTGAAGCACGGGCATAACGACGCGCACCATGGGCCTGCGCGACCACGGTCTGCACCGCCATCGCCACCCCACCGAGCACACCGATGAATACGATCACCAACCAGTGCACCGCGCCCATGCCAGCCATGGCCAGGGTTGAGATATGCCCGACAAACCAGGTGTCGGTCAGATTCAGCGCCGCCTGAATGGCGCTGTTGGCAATCAATGGCCCCGCCAGCGCCAGCACCGCCAGCCAGTTGACGTGGGCGCGCCCGGCGGCATCAATGCGTTGGGCGGGAAGCATGACTGGTGCGGCGTTATTCATGAGGCTGGCAGTGTAACGAGTTGTATGACGAGGATGCAGGGCTGAGCGGCATGCGTAAGTCCGAATCCATGCGGACACCGCTGGCCAGCACAAATAACGCGCGGCGTTGAGTTTGGCTGTCCGAATGAATTCGGATCTACGGGCGCGCTCCAAGCGGTTGCCAGACGCTGCGTAGCGCTCGACAATTCCCGGCGCTTGTTTGCCCTTAGTAGTGCTAGATCACCCGGAGAAGTTCAATGATGAAATACGACGCCATAATTGTTGGTGCCGGCTTTGCCGGCATGTACATGCTGCACCGCTTGCGCGAAGCCGGTTTTACCGCCCAGGTGCTGGAAGCAGGTGAGGGTGTCGGTGGGACGTGGTATTGGAACCGCTATCCGGGTGCGCGCTGCGACGTGCAGAGCATCGACTATTCGTTTTCGTTCAGCGCCGAACTTGAGCAGCAATGGCAGTGGAGCGAAAAATACGCGACCCAAGCGGAGATCCTGCGTTACGCCAACCATGTTGCCGATCGTTTTGATCTGCGGCGTGATATCCGCTTCAACACCCGTGTGCAGCGTGCGAGGTTTGACCAAGCCAGCAGCCGTTGGCAAGTTGAGAGCGCGCAAGGTGAGCAGTACTCAGCACAGTTTTACATCGTAGCCAGCGGCTGTCTGTCGGTGCCCAAACCCATCGACATCGCAGGTACAGCGCGCTTCGCTGGCCAGACCTATCACACCGCGCACTGGCCCGCAGAGGGAGTTGATTTCAGCGGCAAACGGGTGGCCGTGATCGGCACCGGCTCCTCGGCCATTCAGTCGATTCCGATCATCGCCAGCCAGGCCACGCAGTTGACAGTTTTTCAACGCACGCCGGCCTATAGCCTGCCGGCCGCCAATCGCCCTCTGGACGATCAAGCCGTCACGGCGCTCAAGGCACGGTATGGGGAACATCGTGAAGCAGCACGTCATTCATTGTTTGGTGTGCCGATGCCGCTGGTCACCCGCTCCGCGCTCGATGCTACCGCGCAGGAGCGGCGCGACGCCTATGAAAACGGTTGGCAGAGCGGCAGCTTGAACGGCATGCTGCAATCCTTCGGCGACCTGTTGATCAACCAGGCGGCCAACGATACTGCAGCGGAATTCATGCGCGAAAAAATTCGCAGCATCGTGCGCGATCCGCTTACGGCGCAGACCCTGTGCCCCACGGATTTTCCATTCGGGACTAAACGCCCGTGTCTCGATACGGGTTATTACGAAACCTTCAATCTCAGCCACGTTCAATTGGTCGACCTGCGCAAAACACCCCTCATCGAGATCACTGCCGAGGGTATACGCACGAGTGATCAGCAACGCAGCTTCGACTGCATCGTGTTCGCCACGGGTTTTGATGCCATGACCGGCGCCATCGTCAATGTTGATATCACCGGCTGCGGTGGTCTGACGCTCAAAGATAAATGGGCTGACGGCCCACGCACCTTTCTCGGTCTTGGTATCGCGGGCTTTCCCAATCTGTTCACCATCACCGGCCCGGGCAGCCCATCGGTGATGAGCAACATGATGGTGTCTATCGAGCAGCACGTGGACTGGATTGCGCAATGTATGAGCTTTCTGCGCGCCCAGGGTTATGGCTGCATCGAAGCCACATCGGCAGCCGAAACGGCCTGGGTCGAACACGTCAACGAAGTGGCTGATACCACGCTCTTCCCGCAGGCCAATTCCTGGTACATGGGTGCCAACGTGCCGGGCAAACCCCGTGTGTTCCTGCCCTATATCGGCGGCGTAGGGCCCTATCGACAAAAATGCGATGAAGTAACACAGCAGGGTTATGCCGGCTTCAGCCTGACTGCCCGCGAGCACGCGGCCCGCGCAGCCGGTTGAATACCCACGGTCACGCGCAATGGGCTCGATTGTGCGTGATACCGGCAAGGGCTGCGCCAGCAGGCGCTGGTGGCCACTGGCCTAAGTTCGTTTTTGACTGCCGTGCAAAGTAACTGCGCTGATGATCACGCGCGCAAATATCCTTAGGACCCTGGTCAGAATAATCTCGTCAACACTGAGGGTGTTCGTGAGTGGTTGCTTGCCGGGCGCATTTCTTGGCAATAGCGGGGCTATTGCCAAGAAATGCAACGCCGCTGCGGCCGCTCACGAACAGCCGGATGTAGAGATTATTCTGACCAGGGTCCTTAACGCCAACACGACAGGCCTCGTCGTTGCGCTGCTACTGACGGCCGTCCTGGTGACCCAGGCACGAGCGGCGTTCCCGCATCAACTCGGCGTTGATTTTTATCATTTCTGGGGCATCGCGCTGGTGCAGCGGCTCGGTATCACAGCGCAGGATCCCTACAGCGCGCCACAGGCCTACGCGCAGGTGTTGAATACAATCGCCGATGCGTCCGCCGATCAGAAGCTGCGTGACGTCAACCACCATCGGCGCCACATCGAGCCCACGGCGACACCCTTGCTCTATGGATTTTTCGCTTTTCTGCCCGATGATTACCAACACGCGCAAGCACTCTTTGCGTTTATTCAGTATCTGCTGGCAGGGTTCGCCATCTACTTGCTGGCGCGCTTGCGCGGGGTAAGCAGATGGCCAGCCATGTCACTGGCGCTGCTGACGGAGCTCTCGTTCAATCCGTTTGTGCAGGACGTCAATGTGGGCAACGTCAATTCCCTGCAACTGGCTTTTCTCGCGGTATGGCTCCACGTCGCAGTTAGAAAGCGCTATAGCGGTAAGGTCATCGTTGATGCGCTCTTCGTTGGAGGGCTTGGTCTATTTGTCATCTTCAAACCCAATACGCCGTGGATCGCGCTGGCCCTCGCCATGCATTACTGGGTGGTACGAGGCTCGCGTCCTTTTTTTATCGGGCTTGTTATGGCGGCCATACTAGGCGCGCTGGCGTTTGGCATCGGCGCCTGGTATTTCAGTGATAGCGCGGTGTGGTTGGCATGGTTCGACTACGCACGGGGCATGAACAATAGCGCCCTGCATTATTCGTTTGAGCAGGGCAATCAGTCCTTGGCGATGCTGTTGGCTGATCGCACCGAGTCCCATAGCGCGGCGGGCTACGGGCTGCTGATGGCAGTAAGTATGCTGGCCTGCCTGGTTTTGACTTGGCTCGCCAATGGTCGCGGTTTATACGACCTTGTGCGCAGGACGCGCACTGCGTTTGCCAATGCCTGGTTTGCCGCCAGCGTCGGCGTATTGTTCACCTTTGCCACGGCGCCACTGGTCTGGCCGCACTACCATTTGTTGGCCCTTATCCCGATCGTCTGGCTCGCCGGGTCCGAGCATCGCTGGCCTATCGGCCTGCTGGCTGCCACCGTTTGTTATAGCGCTTTGTCCCGTCCGCTGATCAATGTTCTGCTCGCGTATGAATATTACGCAGCGCTGCAGCTCGCGATGCTTTGCAGCTGGGTGTTACTGCTGCCCGGTGTGTTCGCGTACGGCGCAAAAGGCACGCAGGGTGCGCTTGCCAACAATTGATAAAACCGCGACTCGCTCCAAGCCGGTTTGCCATAAATAACAACGCCCGCAGATGCGGGCGTTGAGTGCTGCGGATCAGCGCTGCGTCTGTTTAACTACGACGACGGCGCGACCAGGCAAAAGCACTGACAGCCGCCGCGAGCAGCGCTAAGGTGCCGGGCTCCGGCACGTCCCCCGGATTGGGGGTGAAATCGCCACGCAAACCCATGATGCCGTTGATTTCGTTATCACCATCGTTGATCAGCGCACCCGGGCCGCCATGAATGATGGACGCATAGCGGAAGGTTTGACCGGTGCCAGTGCCAACCGCGTAGGCAAAACCGTCCCACAGCACCTCGGTATTGGCGACAAAACCCTCCAGCCAGACGCGCTCGGTAACCGCTTGTATCCAGTTGATCTGGTCATTGGACAGATAAACCGTCGACTCGATCGCCTCCTGCGGTATCGGTCCATGGTCGATGGTATTGAAGACGGCGGCCTTGCTCGCCTGGAAGCCCAGATCCCCGATATCTTTACAACTCGAAGAAGCCTCAATGGGTAACGTATTTAAACTCGCGGGCATTGGCAGGAATCCTCGCTAGTGCGACGGCCCAGGCTTGAGTTACCAGGTGTCGACGAACGAAAGTCATGTCATTCAGAGACTTGGGCCGTCGAACGGCGCGCATTGATGAACAATTTGAATTGTAAAATTTCTTGACCGATGCAGGAAACTTTTAACGACTGACGATACCGCCATCAACCGCCAGATTCTGGCGCGTCATCCAGGCCGCGTCGGGCCCGACCAGGAAGGCCACCACCGCCGCAATGTCGCGGCTCTCGCCTAAACGAGCCAGCGGTGTCATTGCAATCAGTTCAGCGCCCGCCTCGGGCGCCCCCGCCAAGGTGGCGCGCAACATATCGGTATCAGTAAAGCCTGGCGACACGACATTGATGGTAATGCCGCGTGCCGCCACTTCGCGTGCAGCAACCCGACAGAACTGTTCGACCGCCGCTTTGGCGCCGAAATAACAGGCACCGCCCGGCATGTTCAGCAGCGTGCCTATAGTTGAGATACAGACGATACGTCCGCCGTCTGCAAGATGACGCAGTGCTTCCTGCATACAGAAAAAAGTGCCGCGTGCATTGACCGCGAAGGTCGCGTCGAAGTCTTCTTCAGTGATGTCTGCGAGCGGCTTGAACACTGCGAAGCCCGCGTTCGCCACCAAAATATCGAGCCGCCCGTAGTGGTGCAGTGTGGTATCGAATAGTTGGCGAATGGCGACACGCGAAACAACGTCGGCCTGCACTGCGACAGCCTGCCCACCCGCGTCGGTAATGTCCTGCACCGTCGCTTGCGCTGCGTCATGTTGCTCGGCGTAGTTCACGACCACGCGCGCGCCGTCGGCAGCCAGACGCATAACAATCGCGCGCCCGATACCGCGTGATGCGCCGGTTACAACTGCCACCTTGCCGTGTAGATCCGCCACTGTTTGTCCCGCGATCACGCCGTGTGTGTGAATGCCAGGATTTAACGCCGGACGGGCAGGTTAAACGTCCTGTTTCTTGCTCATCACATGCAACAGGGCCAGGGATAGCGCTGAAAAAACAGGCGTCGAGCATCACGAACGTGATGTTTAATTTAGCGGTAAACAGCCGCGCCACCGTACGGCGCGGCAAACTGCGTGATGTTATTGCACGCGCAGCATGTTGAATTCGAAACCTTCGCCAACACTGCCGATGAACTGATCAACCTGCCAATAGTCGCCGTCCACCGCAGCCCGTACGCCGCCCTTGGCGACGCTGTTTTTGGCGCCGCGTACCAACAGGAGATTGCACTTGATGCCGTCGTTGAAAGCCTGACCTAGCGCTTCAAACAATTCGTTGGTATGGCGTGTGGTCTGCGCAGCCGCCGTTGAGGGCAAGGGCGCGACCAGGCGATGGTAAGTGCCGTCATGGTGGCTGTAGCGATTGTTGATTTTGTCGACGTGATCAATTTCGGCTATGAACACAATGCCGTCTTCAGTGCGTCCTATCCACGAGTGGGGCTCGCGCAGCGTCGCGTTGATTGACTCCATCGCAGGGCGTATGCCCGCAATATAAGTCAGGCGTTTAGTAGGTCTTATGGGGGCTCTCCTCGGATCGGGGCGGTGTTGGACACCAATGGGAAGGTGGACGGCTGACATCGCCACGAGCTAGAAGCGCCGCCCCGCAAGACCTCGCCAGGGTGGCAGCCGCACTGGGCGCTGCGTTGAGGTTACAGCATGCAGGCCCTGATGGGGTGAAACGGGGCCAAAATAAGCCCGTTGGCCGTCTTCAGAGGTGCAAAATCATCAATAACCGAGTTCCGTGGCCGCGCGCTCCAACACCACCGGCACAGACCAAGCGGTGCGTGCGAGTCGAATGTCATCGCTGCGGCCAGTGGCATACAGGCCCGATGCGCTCATCCAGAACGCCACCGAGCGCATTGCATAGAGGGCGTTGTAATAGCGGCAGCGCTCTTCATCGATGGTGAAACCGGTCAGCTTTTCATAATCGCGGAAAAACGCATCACGCTCGACCAGGTTGGATAACAGTGGTGTGCCTTCACGATTCAGATCGGAAAGCACGTAAGCCACGTCGTACATCGGGTCGCCCAATACTTGCAGCTCCCAGTCGAGTACGGCCGAAATGCGGTCGTTGTCGATCAGCAAATTGCCAGTGCGATAGGCGCCGTGAACCAGACACACGTGCTGCGAGGATGGCGCGTTGGCTTCGAGCCAGGCGATGAGATCGGTCAGGATCGGCTCGGGTGCACCGTCTGATATCGCGATCAGGTCTTTCCACTTGGCGATCTCGCGCTGTGCAAACTGTGGCCCCACAGTGGGCACACCGAGGAAGTCGAGACCGGCGGCGCGCCAGTCCAAGGTATGCAAGGTGGCCAGGGTCGAAGTAAAGCTGCCCGGCAAAACACCGCGATCAGCGGCGCTCTGGTAATAAGCCCGACCGTCACGGCCCCATGGGCTGGGGCAGCTGCCCGGTACTTTTTCCATGACCAAAAAAGGCATATCGAGGATGGCCAGATCATCTTCGTACCAATACACCTTGGGCGTTGGTAGTGCCGTCGCTTCGAGACATTTCAGCACACGGTACTGCTCATCAAGACTGGACAAATGACGCAGCAGTGCATTGCCGGGGTCACGACGCAGACACATGCCGCGTTTTTCGCTGCGCCCGTCTTCGCGATAGGTGAGATCAAACAACCAGGTTTCATGGGACCAGCCCACCGCAATACGCACGACGTTTTCAAGCACAAAATCACGGCCAGTCGGGATGCGGATCTTGAGGTAATCGAGAATGCGGGCCTCAAGTTTACCGTCGCTTGTGGCGCTCATGCCGCGTACACCATACGCCGGTCGATACTGGCGCGCAGATTTTTGCGCACACGCCCGATAAGTAAATCAAAGCGCGTCTCGCCCAGGGCGCTGCGTCCTTCATACAGTGCCGTAATCAGTCCAGACAGGGCGCTGGCGTCACGTTGACCAGCAAATGTCGTCATGGCTGCTGCCACCGCCGCCGGCACCGGTGCCCGTTCGAAGTCGCTGCGTAAATCATCTATTAAGGCTTGATTGTCGTCTTCATCGGCGGCGCCGTGCAGGGCCTGCAAACCAATCTGACGACCGAGTTTTTGCAGCACCACGGCTGCCATAAAAGCCTGGGTCTTGGGAAATTCGCCGTCGACCGCCGGGCCGATATCGCGTCTTAACGTGGTGGCGATGCGTTCCAACAACTGGTCGGCATTCATGGTGTGCAAATCCTCGTATGAAGTCTTCAGTGACCGACGATTGTCGGCGTCAGCGTTTTGGCTTGCTCGCGCAATTTGAATTTTTGAATCTTGCCGCTGGGTGTACGCGGAAAGGCGCTGATGATCTCCAGCCGCTCCGGTAAATATTGTTTCATCATGCGGCAGCCGGTGAGGTAGTCGATCATGCCGACAAAATCCAGGCTGTGACCTGCACGCAGCGTGACAAACGCACAGCCACGTTCACCCAGACGCACATCGGGCATGGCCACCACCGCTGCATCTTCGATAGCAGGATGCCGATAGAGCAGCTCTTCAACTTCAACCACCGGCACGTTTTCGCCGCCGCGGATGATGATGTCTTTAGAGCGGCCCGTGATGCGAATATAACCATCGTCATCCATGCGCGCGTTATCGCCGGTTTCTATCCAACCGGCCTCGTCAACACCATAAGCTTCGGGCCGTTTCAGATAACCGACGAAGGTTGTGGCGCAGCGTGCCTGCAGGCGGCCTTCAACACCCGCTGCGACAACAGCGCCCTCGTCGTCGAGCACCCGCACGGTTTGATGGGGCAGCGCGCGACCGTCGGTATCGAGTACCTTTTCGAGCGGGTCCCCCGGATACGTGGCGGTGGTGATGCCCATCTCGGTCATGCCCCAGGCACTCATGACGTACATATTGGGATGGCTCGCCTGCGCGTCTTCCACCAGCACGCGGGGAATTGGCGCACCGGAACACAAAAACAGTCGCAGGCAGGAGGTGTCGTAAGCACGCGCTTGCTGGTTGCGCACCAGGTCACTTAAAAACGGTGTCGCGCCTAAAGTGATGGTGCAGCCTTCTGCGCTGATCACGCGCGATGCGCGTACCGGCTCCCAGATATCCTGCAATACACATTTAGC
>JAYUQF010000406.1:0-3384 GCA_043756885.1 Pseudomonadota bacterium | reverse complement strand
GTCGGCACCAGGAAGGTATGGCTGGCCTGCTCGCGTGCCGCGAGCGCGATGAACTCGGCGGCATCAAACTTCTTCATGACCAGCGAGCGCACGCCGCGCGCGATTGCTGGCAAAAAAAACGCGCCAGACGCGTGGGCAATCGGTGCGGCATGCAAAAACGTATTGCCGGGCTCAAGATCGGGCACCAGGTCGATAAGAAAAGCCGACAATTCCGCCAACTCACCGCGTGTAGTCAGGGTGACGGCTTTGGCTTTGCCAGTGGTGCCGCCGGTGTAGCCCAAGCGCAGCGGCGCATCGAGTGTGCGGTCAACAGCACACGGGCGTTCGTCTGCATGATGGAACATTGCGGCGAATTCCGCGCGCCCGATGGTGATCTCGAGTTCAACACCCTCGATATCATCGTGAATGACAGCGCGGCAGCCACTGTCGGCAAGTTTGTAGAGATGATTGTCGAGTGTCTCGCGGGTATTGAGCCCCACCCTTACCAAGCCGGCCTTGGCCAAGGCGTAATAAGCCACCAGACACTCAATGCTGTTGGGCAGTAACACGCCAACGCGATCACCGGCCTGCAGGCCACGCGCCAGCAGCGCATTGCCGATGACGTCGGTCAGACAGTCGAATTCACGAAAGCTGACGTCGCGGCTATCTTCGGTGAGACAAACGGCGTCGCCGTAGTAGAGCGCGGCGCGACGGATAAGGGAGCCGATTTGCATGGGGAATCCAGGGCTTTAAAGGTCTGACGACCGGGCCGTGGATCATGGCACCACGAGCGCGGCCCTGCCAAGCATAAAGCCGGCCCGTTAAACGCTGCGCAACACTGCGCCAAGACGCTGTTCGTCGAGCCCGCCTTCCCACCGTGCGACCACCACCGCCGCCACGCCATTGCCGATGAAGTTGGTCAGGGCACGCGCTTCCGACATAAAACGATCGATGCCAAGGATCAGGGCCAGTCCTGCCACCGGAATTGTCGGTACCACGGCCAAGGTCGCAGCCAGTGTTATGAAGCCGGCACCTGTGACACCGGACGCGCCCTTGGAGGTCAGCATCGCCACGCCTAACAGCGTCAACTCCTGTTGCAGGCTGAGATCGATGTTCAAGGCCTGCGCAACAAACAACGCGGCCATCGTGAGGTAGATGTTAGTGCCATCAAGATTGAAGGAATAACCGGCCGGCACCACCAGGCCAACCACCGCGCGCGGACAGCCGAGGCGTTCAAGTTTATCCATGAGGGGCACCAAAGCAGTCTCCGATGAGGAGGTCCCGAGCACGGTCAACAACTCGTCTTTGATATAAACAATGAAACGCAAAATATTAAAGCCGGTCAGCGCCGCGATGCTCCCTAATACGATCAATACAAACAGACCACAGGTCAGATAAAAGCTGCCCATCAAGGCGGCCAGGGGTTTGAGTGAGCCGATGCCATAGTTACCGATGGTGAATGCCATTGCGCCAGCGGCCCCTAGCGGCGCGAGTTTCATGATGAAATTCATCATCGCGAACAAAGCCTGAGCCAAAACCTCAATCAGACGCAGCACCGGCTCAGCGCGGGTGCCGAGCTTGAGCAGGGCGGCGCCAAACAGTAGCGCGAGCAACAAAATCTGCAGCAGATCGCCCGTGCCGGTGAAGGCGTCGATGACGGTGCGTGGAATGATGTGCAGCATGAAATCAACCATGCTCTGTTCGCTTGCTGCCTGGCTATAGCGTGCGACACTTGTGCTATCAAGCGAGGCCGGGTCGACATTAAACCCCTTACCCGGCTGCACAACATGCATGACGACCAGTCCCACGGCCAGGGCGATGGTCGATACCACTTCGAAATAAATCAAAGCACGCGCGCCGACACGTCCTACCTTGCGCATATCGCCAGCGCCGGTGATGCCAAGCACCACGGTGCAGAACACGATCGGACCGATCAGCATTTTGACCAGCGCAATGAAGCCATCACCCAGGGGTTTCAGTGCGACAGCATGGACTGGATCAAAATGGCCAAACAACGCGCCCGCTGCGATCGCAAACAAAACCAGCAAGTAAAGTTTGCCGGCGCCATGACCTGGGGGCGAGGTGGTGCTATCTCTTTGTCGATCGGCCGCTTTAAGCATGCTCGGGGCTCATTTGGCCCCTCGCGCCGGTGTAGCCCGAGGGCGGCGTAAGTTGCACGGATTATGGTGCGAATGAATTCGCACCTACAGGGCGGGGTCCATGGCGGTCAACGCGGCTCAGGAGATCCAGCGTGGGCGCGCGTCGAAGGTCGGCGTTGTGTCGCGTGGGCGAATATGGGCAGAGCCGCCATTCTCGCTGACGGGTCCGTCGTATTTTTTGAACTCGAGGCGTGCTATCTGGTTGCGATGCACTTCATCCGGGCCATCGGCGATCCGCAATAGGCGCGCCCAGGTGTAGGCCAGCGGTAAACCGTAATCGTCTGTCATACCGGCACCGCCAAAAGCCTGCATCGCCCAGTCGATAACCTTGCACGCCATGTTGGGCGCCATCACTTTGATCATGGCGATCTCCTGCTTGGCGCCCTTGTTACCGACGGTATCCATCATCCACGCCGCTTTAAGGGTCAACAACCGCGCCTGCTCAATGAGAATGCGCGATTCGGCGATGCGTTCTTTCCACACACTTTGGGTAGAGACCGCCGCGCCGAAGGCCTCGCGCGATGCGAGTCGGCGACACATGCGCTCCAGTGCCCGTTCGGCCAGACCAACCAGACGCATGCAATGGTGGATGCGCCCTGGGCCAAGTCGCCCTTGTGCAATTTCGAAGCCACGGCCCTCGCCTAACAGCATGTTGTCCACCGGCACGCGCACGTTATCAAAAACGACTTCCGGGTAGCCGTGGGGCGCATCGTCAAAACCCATGATCGGCAGCATACGTTTGTAGATCACACCGGGATGAGGAAACGGCACGATGATCATCGACTGCTGTTTATGGCGATCAGGATTATTGGCGTCAGTTTTGCCCATCAAAATGATCAAGTCGCAGCGTGGGTCGGGCACGTTATGGGTAAACCACTTGCGGCCATTGATGACGTATTCATCACCATCGCGACGGATGTCAGTTTCGATGTTGGTGGCATCGGACGACGCTACTTCTATCTCGGTCATGCCAAACGCCGAGCGCGTACGCCCATCGAGCAGCGGTTTGAGATAACGCTCTTTTAGATCGGCGCTTGCGTAGCGCACCAACACTTCCATGTTGCCAGTGTCCGGCGCCGAACAGTTGAATACCTCAGGGGCGATGGGCGAGCGCCCCATTACTTCACACAGCGGCGCGTATTCGAGGTTTTTGAGGCCCTGACCGTGATCGCTATCGGGTAACCAGATATTCCAGAACTCGGTCTTGCGCGCACGGTCCTTGAGTTCTTCCATGACAGGCACCGGC
>JAYUQF010000405.1:0-3410 GCA_043756885.1 Pseudomonadota bacterium | reverse complement strand
TACGACACAATTCGCGAAATTCACCGGCGGTGAAATCATCACCGCTCAAAATCAGCAAGATCGGTTTGTTGAAGGTGGCCCAGCCATGTTGCATACGCTGCAGAAAATGCGCTCGTGAGGTCGCGACCTGGATCGCCTTCGCGCCGCCAAAGGCAATGCGAAAATACTGCACCAGGCTCGTCAGTGACCCACACCAGTCGAGTTCTAGACGCCACACTTTGCGCCAGAAAGCCGGGTCGCGCAGGCGCGCCACATAGTAAGTCTTGAGCCGCACGCGGGCTTCGGTGGCGAGACTGTGCACCCACGGATTGAGCAGCACCATGCCCGCGACCCGCGCATCGTCACTGGCATAGATCAAAGCCGCAGAAGCACCGTCGCACAAGCCCCACAGCACCACCTGCTCAACTCCGGCGCGTGTACACAGGCTATCGACCGCAGCGCGAATATCCTCGTTGATGTCTTCAAAGTCGCGTGCCGCGCCAGCACCATCGCCGATACCGCGGTAATCGAAACGCAACGTCGCGATCCCGGCCACTGCCAAGGCCCGCGACAACAATACAAACTGCCGATGACTGCCGACCCGGTATTGTGGCCCGCCTACGACGACAACCACTCCCAGGGCGCCAGGCGCGGCCACACCATGCAAGATGGCGACCGTCTGCTCACCAGAGATCGTCAGCGTAAATGCCTCCTCGTGATTGGCCAGTACGCTGCTCATGGATCCAGCAGCGCTGCCAACGACGCGTCGATGGCCGCCGCCGGTGCGCAGATTTCCTGGGTCGCCCAGAACTGTTCGCACTCGACCATGTGAACGGCTGCGACACAGCCCAAAGTCTGACAAGCGGCGACGAATTCCACGACCGGCAAGCTGGGTGACGCGGCGCCGGTGTTCTTGAATTCAAAGATCGTCAGCGCCCGCGCCGCGCCTAAGCTCGCCGGGCTGGCCTGGGCCGCTGCCAAGCCAGCGGTCAATTGCGCGCGCAACCCGTAGCCGCCCACTTCCAGCAACTCGCCTTGGGCCAAGCGCGCCAGCAGCGCTTGCAAGGTTTCATCGTGACCACTCAGACGACTGGTCATCACGCGCAAACGGAGGAACTGCTGCACATAACGGCCGCCATCCAGTACTGGTTGCCAGAGCAGCACCCGGGCGAGCCGGAAATCACGCAGGCGCGCACCGGCGGCAGACAATAACAAGGCGCCGCTGCGCAGCGCCAGATAGACCGGTGCGGTACCCGGCGCCGCCTGTGCCAGGGCGGCGTCAAAAGCACATAACTCGTCTACCCAGTCCGACCAATTGGCATCTGCAAACTCGCCAGCGCTATCGCCGCTACCGGACCAATCCGGGCACCATACCTCGGCCCCCGCGGCCGCCAGGCTATGGGCGCACAGCGCCAGCAGCCGACGGCACTTGTTTAATTCTTCGGCAAACGGTGGCACGACCAGTACGCGCATGGTGATAGGTGTGGCCAGTGCGTGGCGTTGCACACAGAACAATCGCCGACCAGCCACGGTCATAAAAGCCGGTCTCAGTTCAACTGCAGCGGCACCGGCATAGTGATCAGGTTGCGAGTCCATCGCCGTTTGCTAGTGTGTCGCCAGGTCGGCCGCTGCGCAGCTGGCGCCTGCTTAGGCGAGTTTGCTTTGCACGAATTGGTCTAGGCTACCGACGGTCTCAAACATCGAACCATCGATTTCGTCGTCGTCGACGGCGATACCAAAGTGATCCTCAATGGCGGTCAAGACCGATACCACTGCCATCGAATCGAATTCAGGCAAGGAACCCAACAAACGTGTTTGCTGGTTGATCACGAGCTTGCCGGGATCCAAACCCAGCACTTCGATCAAAATCGCCTTGATGCCTTCACTAACCATGTCGCTACTCTCTTGCTATCGTCGTCATTGGAGGGGGAGTGCCGTTCGCGACTTGTTCGACCAGCTCGAGAAATGCTTGCGCGCGGCCCTCGCGGGAACAGGCGGCGGCGAATTCAGCAGCACCATAGGGCACATTGCGCTGCGCGCGGATGGTAGCTAAGGCATCGAGCAGTACTGTTTTGATCGCGGCAACGTCGTCGAGCGGCGCAATCCATGGCACCCCAGCACTTTGCAGTAGCTGGCCAGTATCCCCGGCGGGATCGGTAAAGGCAATGATCGGGCGCCGCGCGCGAAAATACTCATAGATCTTGGCCGGGATCTGGAAATTGCAATCCGCTGACTGAAATAGCAAAAGGCCATCGGCCTCCAGCATTTCAATCAGGGCTTCACGATATCCCACCGCCGGCTCAAGGCTCACCATGTCCTGCAGCCCTGCGGCCGTCAGCATGGGTCGGTAAAGTTCGTCGTGGCCAGAGCCGCGCAGGACTATCTCTAGCTCATGAGCGGCTATCGCGCCGGCGTCGCGCAGTTCGCACAGCGCCTGGAAAAAGCTGCGCGGATCCCGCTCCGCCGGATACAGAACGCCGGCGTGGACGAGACGAATGACACTACGCGTGCGCGCTTGCACCAAAGACTCGGCCTGGCAGAACAGGGCGTCGTCGTATCCGTTTTCGATCACGCTGCCGCGCACCGCGACCGCCCGCGGATAGATTTTCGCGTAATAGCTCCGCGCGCTAGGTGCCGCAAATATCACCCGCGCCGCGTGGGTCATAAGGCGCTCTTCAATGGCCTTGTACGCGCGCCATACCTGGGGCTCCGGCGGATAGTTGTCTTGCGCCATCGGATCGCGCAGGTCCGCGATCCAGGGCACGCCGCTCAAGCGGTGCAGCCAAAAGCCGATGACATGGGCCGAGGCGATCGGATAGGTTGAATAAAGCACGCGCGGACGGTGCCGGGCGATATGCCAAAGACCATAAGCGATGCCACTCACAATCCAACTCGCCCAGCGATCGGGCACGGCAAGAAAGCCCGGATACTTACCCTTGATGTTCAAGTGCTGTTGGAGATCGAGAGTTGGCGCACGCAGGACTTCCACGCCGGCGGGGATCATCGCTTCGTTGTCCAAACGATATTCCGGCAGTGCGCTGTATGAAACGGTCAAGACCGTCGGTTGCCAAGCGTGACGGGCCAGATAATCGGAGAAACTTAAAGTTCGGTGCACACCGCTACTGGCCTGAATAGGCGGGTAGTGAAATGCCACCATGAGAATGCGTGAGGGCATTAGCGCGAACCGCCCCTCACTTGCCTGCGACCCACGCCGCCAGTCAGAAAAACCCTCCTTGAGCGCAGCGACGCCGCAAAGATGCCTACCAATGCCCGGCCGCCTTCAGTTTGTTTCGCAACCCGGGCAAGGGATAGCCAAGTTTGTAGGCTTTCTGTGCCTGCTCACGGGCGCCGTCGAAGTTGCCTTGCTTAAACAGAATCAGGCCGAGGAAATAGTACATCTCAGCGGTGGGTGTGGATGTTTTTTCCAACCC
>JAYUQF010000404.1:0-3424 GCA_043756885.1 Pseudomonadota bacterium | reverse complement strand
CCCTAACGCGCACGAGAACAGGCGTTTGGGATTAGCTACCAGTATGGTTTCAATCTGCTCTTCGGTGACGCCGGCGGCGCGCATCTTGGGCAGGATTTCTTTGAAAATGTGATTCGAGCGCCAGTTAGGCAGCATTTCCTGCATCGCCTCAAAACTGCTCGCAAAGGGATAGGGACGACCCAGCCAGCATGAGACCGAATCGTGGGACATCAATACCCGCGTCACATGGCCAGCGGCAATCATCTTGATGATATTGGCGATACGCACTTCATCGGGTTGAAACAGCGAGATGCCAAAACGATCGAAGCCGACAAAAGCACCGCGATCAGCCAATGATTTCTGATACTCAAAATCCGTCGTGCCATCGGAATGGCCGACCACCAGTTGTGCTGCCGGACACCCTTCGCCCGTCACCAGATCGATTTGGTCATGACCGCAGCTGGCGTTCTGGGTGTGAGAAATGACCGGCACACCGGTGGCCTTGGCAGCCCGTGCGCCGGCGATGACGAGCTTGCGCTCGTAATCTGAAACCTTGCCATCACCGGTGGCGATTTTGACCGCGCCGGCCTTGATACCGGTCTCCGCGATACCCTGTTCAATCTCCTGGATATAGACCTCGACCAGTTCTTCCATCGGCATATGGCGAAAAGTATAGGTATTACCCTCGGCCTCAAAATAGGCGCCGGTGGTACAGATAATGCGCATACCACTCTTCTGGGAGAGCTCGGCGAGAAACACCGGATCGCGGCCAAAGTCCATTGGGCAGGGATCAACAAAGGTGCCCACCCCATGACTCTGCAATTCGTGCATCTGATCAACGGCGCGAAACATGGCGTCGTCGCGTTTGAACTTCGGCGCCCGTGCATCGAGTTCCCAGCCCGGATAGCCGATTAACACGTGTTCGTGGATCAGCGTGCGGCCAAGCTGATCGGGTTCGGCGGTACCGGTGGTGGTCTGGATCTTGGTCAAAGCCATGGACGTTCTCTCCTGCCTGTTATACCGCCCGCGGCTGCCGGGCTCATGGTTGTTTATGCCGGCGAATTGGCCGGCGCGTAAGCGCGTAAAAACATCGCCACCGTGTCGTGGGCGAGTTCTGACAATGCTGGTGTCTTGGGTACCGTGCCGACATCCAGCAGCACGCGTAAATGCTCGGTGCCTTTTAACATCGAAAAAAACTGGTCGGCTGCGCGGTTCGGCGCAGCTATCTGCATGGCGCCTTCGTTGTTGAAGCGTTCCAGCAGTCGCGCCAGCGCCGTCAGCGTTGGCAACGGGCCGGCACTCCAGAACACTTCGTTCATATGGGTGTGGGCGCTGGCACCAGTCATCAGCACCCGATGCAGGGCGATGACGTCGTGATGGAACATAAGACCGAGGAAGGCCGTGGCGATGCGGGTCAGGGCTTCGTGTGGGCCGAGTGGAGCGAGCTCAACAAATTCGCGGGCTTCAAAATGCTCATCGCACTTGGCCGCAATCAGGGCGACAAACAAGCCTTCTTTGTCGGCAAAATGACTGTAGACCGTAAGCTTGGATACACCCGCCGCCGCCGCAATGCGCTCGACCGTGGCGCGTTCAAAACCAAGTTCGAGGATGAGTCGTGACGCGGCTGCGAGGATCGCGGCGCGCTTTTCCATGTCCTTGGGCCGCCCAAGCAGGCGCGCGGGCGAGGCGGTCATGGAAGCGTATTCGGTGTCATGAGCCGAATACTACTGTAACGACCGGCGCAGCCGTAAGTGCCGCGGCCACCAGCTCAGGGTTGGGCGAGCTGCACGAGGGCCGAGCGCAGACCAGCATCAGCCCAGGGTCGCGGCCCGCGCAGGCGGCCCATGAAGCGCCCCTGTTTATCGAGCAGATAAGTCACCGGCAGCCCCCAGCCCCAGAAGCTGTCGCTGATCGCGCCGTCGCTGGCAACATAAATCGGCAACTGCACACCAAGCTCACGGGCAAAGGCCGTAATCTGCGCCGGCGAGCTCACGGTATCGATGGCGACCAGCACTACGGTCAGGTGTGTGTCATCGAGTTCGGCGGCTAGTTGCTGCAAAGCCGGCAATTCTTTTTTGCATGGCTCGCACCAGGTTGCCCAGAAGTGCAATAACACCGTTTTGCCCAGCAAGTTGTCGTTGGTGAGGCCAGGGCCACCCGCGGCAGCAACCAGCTCGAACGGCGGCACGTCATCTATGAGCGTTTCCAATCCAAGTTTGTCTTCGCTGTGGACGCACAAAGTTATTGCCAGCAAAAACGCAAATGCACAGCGTTTGTTCAGCTTGCCGCTCACAGTAAGACGTTAATTGCAGCGGACACTTTGAGGTCGTCGCCCAACTGGGTGCCGCTCAGGTCGTGGTGGATAGGCACCTGGGTCCAGAACTCCAAAGTCCAACGCCCGCCGAGGTTTAGTTGCAGACCCGGCTGCACAAACAGCACATGACCGCCGGTATCGTCGATGCGACTGCCGGCTTCGGTCTCCTGGCCACGGACCTCACCGGATAGACCGCAGGACACAAACCACTGTTGCGCAGCCGCGCCGAGGGTCGCGGGGCTGATACGAAAACGCCCAGTCAGGTCGTAGTTGATGGAATCACCATAATCGTAATCATGCGCGCCAGCTTCGCCCTGCCCCTTCACCGCGCCCAGCATATTGGCGATCACGGACCAGCGACCACGGGCATGGCTCATGCTCACGCCGAACAGTCCGTCGGTCGCACCACTGCCGAGCTGCAGATGCGCATCGAGATACTCGCCGTTATCAGCTCGCCCGCGGGTGCTGCCACTGGGCATCTTGACGCCCGCCATCAAGGCCACTGTGGTGGTCGTCGCCAGCGTGTGGTGTTGAAAAACCCGCGCCCGGGCCAATAGCGAAATATCGCCCAGACCGCTGTCGCCACCGCGTTGGTCTTCCACCTCGCGGGCGGCCGGATCGAGGTCCTCTGCATGATGTTCCCCTTCGTGCTCGTGACCTTCTTGCTCTGCTTCGTCGTGATGTTGGTGACCACCCTGATGTTCGAGATGGCCATCAACCCGGGTGACACGCACCGGCAGCACGCCAATCAAGGTTAACCACGGACGAGGGCTCCAGAAACCGCCAATCTCCGTTGTGTAGTAGGTTTCGCTGGCACCGGGATTGGCCAGTTCACGGCTGCCGTCGTAGACACTTTCAAGGCTGGTATAACGCTGGGCGATACGCAGACCGCGACCATTGATGGTGTCGAGCGGCGACAGGCCCTGGGAGAGTAAACAATAATCACAGGCCAGCAGCTGCGGCGCGAAAGCAATTGCCACCCAGCCGAGTACCCAACAAAAATTCCTGCCCATCGCGTTAGACGCCTGTCGTAACAAGTGTGCGCAGCCTAGTTGGCGGGCCACAGTGTGTCACTGCGACAAATTGTCACAGCAGATGTCGCGACGCAGGCGGTCTTAGGACCCTGGTCAA
>JAYUQF010000403.1:0-9551 GCA_043756885.1 Pseudomonadota bacterium | reverse complement strand
CACCAGGAATATTACGGCTTCATCCACGATGAAGCCGAACGTCTGACGCGGCTCATCAACAATGTACTCAATCTGGCGCGCATGACGCGCAACGAGCTTAAGGTCGAGTTACGCGGGGTGACGGTGGCGCAGCTGGCCGATCTGCTGCACTCCAAACTCGGCTCGGTGGTCAGCCACGCCGGGCGCCGGTATGCGTTAACTGTGGAGACTGGCCTTGGCGAGTGCACGGTGATGGTCGATCTCGACTGCTTCATCCAAGTGTTCTTGAATCTGGTCGACAACGCTTTGAAGTTCACCAGCGCTGAGCAGGCGCTGCAAATCAATATAAGACGCGCCACCGAACGCAGCATCGAATTTGCGGTGCGGGATTTTGGCCCCGGTATACCCAAAGATCAGCAGGCGCGCATCTTCGCGCTGTTTTATCGTGGCGAAAACGCCCTGACCCGCGCCACTCCCGGCACCGGCATCGGCCTGGCCTTGGTCAAGCGTCTGGTCGAAACAATGCACGGCCGCATCGGGGTGGTAAATCGTGAGCCGGGTGCTGAGTTTTGTGTGGTATTGCCGCTCGCGGCAAGCGCTTGAGGTGTGCCACTCAAAATCTTGGTCGGTGTTGTTTCGCCGGGAACACAAAGCTATCGCCAAGAAGCGAAACTTTGCAGCAGCAACTCACGAATGGCCGAATATGAAGCACTTTGAATAAGTGTCTTTTCGGTAGCGTCCCACGAAACAGTACGCGGCTTTTGGTCCGAATGGCCCTCGGCTTTGCAGCCGGGTGATGCGCCCGGTAATCGCGCATTACGTCCAGCGAATTAATGTTTCAATCCGCACCCGGCTTTGCAGCCGGGTGATGCTTTGCCTTGGCAACGAATTGCTGCCGCAGGAAATTCTTTGCTATTTGCGCGAACCGGCGATTCGATTGACTCCAGCTATCGAACGGATCGATGCGCGAAGCGACATTTTCTCTAGTGTTCAATACGCTACGCAAACCACGAACCTCCCGGACAATCGACGGGTGCTTGGGGTTCGCGCATTACAGAACCAGCGGCCCTTCGAAGTCTGTGGAGCGAAAGCTGCCGTACTGCTTAACCCGTACTTGGGCTGATTCGGTAATGCGATAGAAGCGCAGGTTGTCGGCAGCTTCGTCAATTTCGGCGAGCAAGCGGCGTTCTAGTTCTTCCAGTTGCATGTCGTTCACTTGGCACTCGAAGACGGATTTCTGCACGCGTTGGCCGGAGCCCTCGCACACCTTGGCGACGCGACGCAGTCGTTTGCGCCCGGCGGTGGTCTCGGTTGAAACATCGTAAGTGACGACCACCAGCATAACGAGGCCTATTTGGGCAGGTACGGCAGGTAGCCTGCCATTTCGCCGCGAACGGTTCGGGCCAGCAGTCGCGCCTGCACGAAGGGCACTACGCCTAGGGGTAACTTCTGCTCCAGCAACGGGTGAGTGACCTCTTCCTGCTTACGTTCCTGCCAGGCCGTAACGACTGCGCGACGACCTTTATCATTGAGCAGGACCGCGCCACCTTCGCGCACTTCGAAATCGTCGGGACCGAGCTGACCACGGTTGATCAGCGTGAGTGCCAGCCTGTCCGCGAGCGTTGAGCGGAATTCTTCTTGCAAGTCCAAGGCCAGCGCTGCTCGGCCTGGCCGTACGGCATGTAAAAAGCCGAGCTGGGGATCGAGGCCTACCGTCTCCAACGCCGAGCGGCAGTCGTTCATCAACATGGAATAGAGGAACGATAGCAGCGCATTAAAACGATCAAGCGGCGGGCGGCGTGTGCGGCCATTGAGGGCAAAGTGTGCGCGCGCCTGCGGTTTAACCACCAAATTCAGCGCAGCAAAATAGCCTCGGGCGGCCTCGCCCTCTACCCCGCGCAGGGCATCGAGATCAGCCACCAAGTTCGCGGCACGCAACGAGGCTGCAAGATTGTCCGTGGTGCGCGTGAGTGCGGTTTGTTCGGCGGGATCGGTGGCCTCGCGGGCCGCGCGCAGTAACAAGCTACGGCTGTTTTTGAGTTTGCCGGCGATGACGGCACGCGCAGCATCAAGCACAAAATTGCCGTCCAAGGCGCTGCGGTGCTGAGCTTGGCGTAGGAGGATGTTGCCAGATACCGGGCCTTCGAGCCGCGCTTTGAAGCGGCCGCTCGTCTCCAGCAGCACCAGCGACTTGCCCTCGTCGGCGAGCCGATGCATCAGTGCGGGCGAGACCAGGATGTTGCCAAAACAAACCAGGCTGCCGAGGTGGTGCAGCGGCACTTGCAGGCGCTTTTCTCGCTCTACATCGATACGCACCGTATTGTTTTCCAGATGCGCATAAGCATTGGGCGTCATCACGTAGAGGGTGTTTTGCAAGGTATACATGCTAGCGTCTACGGCAGCTCGGTGCTGCGGAAAAGATCGACGGCCAGCGCGGCCTGCAGGCTCTTAGCGGCGAGCGCTGCCGGTTCGCAGATCTCATTGAGCGAGCATTGTCGGCAGCGGGCGTCGTTCACCGGCGGTGGCAGTCTGCCGTTGGCCAGCAGGGTTCGGACGGCACCCGCAGTCGCACACACCCGCTCTCGCAGTTCGGGCGTGACGGCGATTTCGCGCCGTCGTCGGCTGCCGGCGTGATATATAGCGCCTTGGATCACCGGCCGACCGAGCATTTCTTCCAGACACAGCGCCTGGCCGGCAAGTTGAAGATCGTCGTTCAGCCACTGCTTGCGAGCGCCGTGTTTGTATTCCACGGGATAAACGGTGCCGTCCGGCCAGAACTCAACCACATCGCACTTGCCAATGAGACCGACCAAGTCAGACCAGACCGGCAGCGCAAACTCCAGCCGCGACCCCGACTTTGTGGTCTCGTAGGTGCCTCTATCCACGCGCTCGTGTTCCGCGTTGCCGCGTGCCGTGTGGATGTTGTCGGTGAACTCCCCCTCGACATGGATCAACCCACAACGCCGAGGGCAATACGCGTAGTGGTTGAGGGCGGACAGTGGGATGGGATCGAGGTCGAGCATGGTTCAGGTGAATAACCGATCTAATAACATGTCCCGTCTCAGGCCATGATGGGCCGCGACGGCGTCGAGGATGGCTGCCAAGGTGCCGACCCGCAGTGGATCGTGCCGAGGCACAGTCACATGGTGCTCGCCATGTTCGCCGCTCGTCAGGCGAAGGTGGCTGCCGGTCTGGCGGGTAACCACATAACCCAGTCGCGCCAAGCGCTTGCTTAACTCCACGCCAGTCAGGTCGCGCGGCAGCTTCACGCAGCGATGACTTCTTCGCGCGAGATATGCAGCCGGATCAACGCGGGTCTATCACCATCATCAAAGTGGCAGAGCACTGCGTCGCGCAAGCGCTCGCGCAACATCGGCAAGTCATCGGCCTCGGTAAAAATATCAGCGCCGACGGCACGGGCTATGTAGCCGCCCTCCGGCGCTTCTTCGATGACAAAGTGGATTTCAGTCATGCTGGTTCTCCGGAATTGGCGCTCATCACATACAGGTTAATTCAACGCCATTCGGCAAGCGTTCGTTGTGCACACCAACGCGATAGTCCGCAAAACTGCGCGTCGATCCGGACAGCCCCTCGCGATGGCTGATGTCGATGATGCTGTTTTCCAATGGGCGAGCCGGCGTCGAAAAATCCAGCAGTCGATGCGCGGGCGCGCAACCGAGCATGGCTTGGCGCACAAGTTGGACAGCATCCGTATCAGTGCCGACGTGTTTGAAGACATAGAGTCCTCGGCAGGACATGACGCCCTTGCTCGCGGAGCGGTCGTGGTCCCACATATTGCTGAGGGCATCCCACAGATGTTGTAGATCATCGTCGGAAAAGCCAGTGCCCGTGGCAAGATTTGCAGAGACAAAACCTTTGGCAACATAAAGGCCATAGGGGATCAGGGCTTTGCGGCCCATGGTGCGGAGTTTGTCTTCTTCCTGATTGTTTTCCCACGCTTCGTAGTCCTCCATAGTGACCGCGCCGGGCACTTTTTCGGCTACGGCCATGCGAGTAATAGATGCATCCATTGGCAGGATCGGGTCCACCGAACGGGAGAAAGAAATTTGAATTGGCCCGCGCACCTGACCGGCATTGGCGCCTGTGGACATGACCGCGCCGAAGGTACGCACATCGAAAAACTGCTGGCACATCCAGCTACGAGCGTTGTTGACTTGGACACGATTGCCGCCACCACCAGGAGCGCCATGGGTCGCAACATGGGCAGCGGTGATCGGTTTGTTGAGGTTGGTGGCGTGCTCGACAAAGATGGCATTGGGCGCGGTGTTGCCGAAAGCCGTCTGAATGTAGTTACGCACCCGCCGCTTTAACGCGACATCGGACACCAGGCCGTGCATGTCCTCCGGGTCGATGCGCGGAGCGTTGCCCGCGTCCGGGTCGCCATTGGGATTGCCGTTCTCGCAGTCAAAGAGATAGAGAAATTCGTAGCGGTTCTGAATGGCGCCCATGGTCAAACTCCTTGCTGGTTAGTGTCGTCGGCGATCGATTTTTTGCCGCCGCGCAGTTGTGCCAGTTTCTGGTAATAACCGAGCGCGAACAGCCCCTGCCCTTCGAGATCGAGGATGCGCGGGGCGGCATCGCCGAGGCCACTCATGATTTCTGCAATGCGCTCCTCGTACCACCACGCCAGGCCCGGTTCGAGTTTGGCAAGATGATTGCGGGCATTGGCTGTCAGCCGCCCGAGCACGAGGCCAGGTGTCTGGCTGGAGGCCGCATAAAAGCGCTGCACGACACCGGCGCCAACATCACCCAGCGCGGCGCGCTGGAGATTGGCGAACAGGGCCAACAGGCCACCGCAGTGATAGGCCGCAGCGGGATGGTTGGGGTTGTAGGTAGGGGTCATGGATGTGTTGCCTCCCGGTTTGCGTCGAACGAAATATGCTTTGATGAGACCCATGCGGGCGTGATTAAAAGCGGGTTGGTCTTTATCCACCAAGTCAGTGCGAAAGCGCGCCAACGCCTGCGCCAGCAATGGCTGTGGGATCGGCAAACCTTGTACGGCTACCTTCCAGAGTGTGGCGGCGGTAGGCGCAGGCAGCTCTTTCAGGTCGCGCACCAAAGCACCACATACGGCCATGAATTTTGGATCGCGTGCATTGCCGGCGCCATCGCGAGCAACGACCTCAAGATCAGCGAACCAAGCCGCGATCCCGCCAATCAGATCTTCGAATCGACCTTCCATCCAATCACGCACCATGACTCGACCGGCTGCGCCAGAAACCGTTAGGGCGTAGTAATGGTTATTCGCAAGGTCGGGCCGCTCGCCGGCACGGATCGCACTCAACAGTCTGCGCGCCTCAGCGAGCGCTGTTGCTGCGCTTTGTTCCTCGGTTTCCATATCTACCAAGAACGCGAGCGGGTCATTCTCCGGCGACACGTTGTGCGAGTACCAATGGGCGACCAAAGTGTTTCCTAGTTTGCGGCTATGGTTGCGGATCAAATCGTTCAATCCGTCCACGTATTTCTGCGTTGCCTGCGCACTCATCGCAGCGTTGGTGGATTGGGTGAGGCCGTACGAGCCGAAGGCCGCTTTGTCGAAGCCCACCATCACGTCGCCCATCGCGAGACCACCGACACCGGAAAGCCCAGTAATTTTCGGATGAGTCGGCAGCGCTATGGCGGGCAGGCCAGTCAGCAGGCACACCATCATCTCGTCGGTGTTTGAGGCGTCGCTCTCGGTGGGTGCCGCCGTTGCCGGCCCGATGCCTTGATCAATGCGCCGCCAAGCCCGCCACCAGGCTTGCACCTCGACTTCCAGACGCGGATCGTGGCCATCGATCCGCCAAGTTACCCAATCGGATGGTTTAGCCTTGTGCAGCGCCAAAGCCGCGCGGATCTCGTCTCGCTGATGCTCAACCTCAAGATGGTCGGCGAGCGTCCCCAGTTGCGGGCATGACTGCGCTGCGTCGCGCAGAAGCTTGGTGTAGAAGCGATGTCTGATTTGCGCGCCAGAAACTTTCTTATCTTCTTCGTTGGCCTTGAACAGTAAGGCGACGGTCTGCGCAGACTCCACCAGAAAATGCGATTTACCGCCAGCATTCATGCTGTGCATGTCGGGACACCGCGGCAAATCCGCGCCGCGCTTACCGTCGCCCAGAGGCTGAATGTTAAGAAAGCGACCATCCGCAGCCAGCTCGATGCTCCAGCGGATTTCGCGGGATTTGAACCCTGGTTCCGAATCGGTCAGATGTTTATCCGCGTAGGCAAGCAGTTCATTCAACATGACTGGGCCTGCTCGGTTTTTTCACCGCGTCGCTGGCGAATGTCGGCACCTCCAACACGCCAGCCCGGACATGGGCATCGAACAAGCTGATAAAAGGCTTGTCCTTTTCGCACACCACCTCGTTGCTCAGATCGAACACGTCGTAGAGCATGAAGCCTAGGTGTTGGTCGAACCGCGCCGTAGTAGCAGGCGGCGGATTTTCCAAGTACTCAAAAAAGGCGGGGAACTCGCGGCAGCCAAAATACGGCTGCTGAAAACACTTGCCAGCGCGGGCGCGGCGCTGGAACTGGCTGTTCATCTTGCCCCAGTCGGCAGCGAACGCGGACTTCGGCGCAATCCTTGCGCTCAGTCGGTAGCGGACATTTTTTAGGGCCATGGTCTGGCGTTGGGTACGGCCTTTTTGATCGGTACCGAGTTCGTCTTTGCCGCCGTCGGCCCAGAGTGGCTGCGGCGCCTCGCGCCCGTCCATCCATTTACTGAGCGTGGCGGCGCCCGGCACCCGGTCTTTCACTTCATTGCGCCGCAGCGCGATATAGCGCGGCATCTCCAGCATCTCAATGCGAGTGACCTGCCAATAAAAGTATGGGCGCATGACACTCTCCCGCCCTTGTTGCTCGCGCTTGCCATCCCAGTAGATGGCATCGAAGATACCGCGCGCTGCCGATGGAGTGATTACGGGGTAGGAAAAACGCTCAACTTTCATTTCCGGTCGGGTGAAGCAGGCCAGGTCGCCCCAAACTTCTAAGGTATGTGTCGTCATGTCGCGCCCTCATGCGATGAATAGCTGCGGACCTTCGGGCGGCTTCAGCCCGAGAGTATCGTCGTAATAGTCACCCTCAAGAATAAACCACTCGTCAGAGACGCCAGCATCCGCCTTGCCACGACGTTGAAGCTTGGCAGGAATGGCCCAAGCAGGCGGGCCGTCCTTGCGGCGATACACACTGACCGCCAGCCCCTGGGCGCGGCGCATCCAGTCTGCATTGATGCCGTGATTGTCGGCTTCGGCGCGCAAGGCGCGGAACTCATCCCAACGTTCCGCCCATGGAACCAGCACTTGGATCGCATCGGTATCGATGAGCCGGTATAGGCGCGCCACCTCGACAAAATCGGCTGCTGTGATGGCTTGGTTCAGCGTCGCATTCTGGCTGGCGGGATTGTTGAGGTCGTAGAGCTTGCGGTAATAGTTTTGGAAAACTACTGGGTCATTAATATCGAGGTGGCCCTGCGCGGTCAGCAGAGTGCGAGTGACTTCGGTGGCCTGGTAATAGGCGTGAGTAGGATAGCAGCGTCGCCAGTCGCCTTCTTCTTCGGGCTCGAACACGATCACCTCGCCCAGGCGTCCTTGCGCATTCATCCGTCCCTCGCGGTTACAACGTCCGGCAGCTTGCGCGATAGCTTCGAGCGGCGCCAGTGCCCGATAAACCAGCGGGAAGTCGACATCCACACCGGCTTCGATACATTGGGTGGAGATCAGGCGGCAGGGTTTGCTGGACAACAACTGTTCGCGTATCCGAGCCATCACCGCTCGTCGATGTTCGGCGCACAGGTTGGTGGAAAGATGAAACACATCCGGCACATCGGCTAAAGCGTCCAGCGAGGCCAGGGCATGGCGCTTGAGATTGACCACCACGAGAGTTTGATCAGTGCCGCGAATTTCAGCGGCGAGATCTGCCCAATTACGCTTTTCATTCGCTGGTGGCCAAGTCACCTTGACCCGCTTGAGCGTCGTAAACAATTCAGCATGTCCGGGCACGATTTCGCTGGGTCGCCAGCCGCTTGCCGCATGTTTGACAACAGCCGCGTGCAGCGTATCGAACGCGGGTTGGGTCGCGGTAGCGAACACCACACTGGAACGGTAAGCCTCCGACAAATGCGACAGCGCCGCCAAGGTCGGTACAGCCAAATGCTGGGGCAGGCTCTGCGCTTCATCGAAAACGATCACCGCCTCCATCAAATTGTGCAGCTTGCGGCAGCTTGACGGTCGATTGGAAAACAGCGATTCCAGTAACTGCACATTGGTAGTGAGCACGATGGGCGCGTCCCAGTTTTCGGCCAGTAAACGACGCTGACGTGCCTGCCCGCCTTCGGCATCGCGCTTCTCTGATTCCTCGCCCAAGCCTGCCAGGCTGTGGTGCTCAAGGACGAAGTGCGCGGGGAAGTCTGCAAACACTTGACGATATTCCCGTGCGGTTTGTTCGATCACGGTTAAGAAGGGCACAGCCAGCACGATGCGCTTGAGCTTGTGGGTGGCGGCGTGTTCGAGAGCAAAGCGCAGCATGGCCAGGGTCTTACCCGAGCCGGTTGGTGCTGTCAGGGTGAAAACGTTGGGCGCTGTTGCTGCTGCCTCGCCAACCGCCCGCCACAGCGCCTCGCGCGCGGCCAGCACCGGTGTGTGTGCCCGCGTGCCGGCGCGAATTTGTTTACCCATATAACGATGCAGGGCATCAAGCGCCGCTTGAGCGTCGAGCGTGGGTCCGCTCGGACGCGCGCACTTACCGTGGGCGTCCCCCTCAAAGTGCGCTTGCGTGTCGAGAAAATCGGCATCGACCAGGCACGAAAACAGCAGGCGGATATCAAGCATAGCGGCCACGGCTTGAGCGAAGCTGTGTTGCAAGGTCAGGGCGGTGACAGGTGGCGTGTCGAATTGAAGTCCGTCGGCTTGGGCGCGCCGCATCAGCGCCTCTACATCCGGATCGCTCAATTGCAAATTGAATGGATGCCGAGCGATCAGATTGCGCGGCTCCATGTTGCGCAAGGCTTGTAAGCCGCCGCGTTGCAAGCCGACATGATGGCCCTGTATCGCGAGCGCGGCGGCAACAGCGCGGTGTTTAGAAACAGCGATCCAGGCGCCTTGCGACCAGTGATCGAGTCCGGAATCCTTGCCCACCAGGCGCGCTTGGAAACGGTCGGCGTACTTGCCCAGGTCGTGCAACAGGCCAGCTAGTGTGGCTTCGTCCGCCCACGGGGCGCGACCGCTATGGATGAACGCGAGCTTGCTGACGGCCGTTAGATGCTCTTTGAGGAAATGCCAGTGCCCAACCGCGTTAGTACTGTGCGCGTGGTAAAGCCTGGTGTTGTTGTCCATGAAACCCGATCCCTTATGAGAGGCCACATCTGGTCTGGCTTTGACTGTCGTGTCGCTCCGCGCGTCACCTTCGCTGATCGAACCGACCGCGCGGTGTGTGCTTCGCTGATCCCATCGTGGGCTGCACCAGAACTAGTTATCGCGGTGCGCGAACCGGCCGGCAATCTTGGGCACGGTGTATAGAATGATCAGTGCGATGAGCGTGCTCAAAACTGCAGTGGCTTCGCGGCCCATACCGGCTGC
>JAYUQF010000402.1:0-3432 GCA_043756885.1 Pseudomonadota bacterium | reverse complement strand
CGCGCGCATCCACCACCTCGCTCAGGGGGAAGTCGCAGCGGAAGCGGCTACCTTCACCGGGTGTGCTTTCGATAGCGAGTGTGGCGTTGTGGCGCACCAGTACGTGTTTGGCGATCGCAAGTCCTAAGCCGGTGCCACCGGCGCTGCGTACACGGGATTGTTCAACACGATAAAACCGCTCTGTCAGCCGCGGCAAATGTTCAGCGCTGATACCGATGCCGTTGTCTTCAACTTCAAAATGGGCGCCGGTGTCATCACCGTACCAGCGGATGCGAATTACCCCGCGTTCGGGCGTGTAGTGCACTGCGTTGAAAATCAGGTTGGAAAACGCGCTATAGAGCTCGGTTTTGGAACCGCGCACACGCAGGTGCGGGTCAATCTCAAGAGAAAACAGATGTTCGCGCCGCTCGCTGAGTTCGGCGGCGCGGGCATGGCAGTCGGCGACAATTTCAGACACGTTCACCAGCTCGGGCTGCGGCACACGGTCTTCACGCTCGAGATTGGACAGTAACAACAATTCTTCGACCAACTGCCGCATACGCTCAGCGTGGGCGCTCATTTGCGCCAGCGCTGGTCGCCATGTGGGTGGGGCTAATTCGGCTTGGGCTTCGAGATTTTCCAGGTAGCCGCGAAATACGGTGATGGGCGTGCGCAATTCGTGGGAGACATTGGCAACAAAATCGCGCCGGATCTCGTTGGCTCGATGCAGCTGGGTGATGTCGCGTGCCACCAGCAGCTGTTGATCGCGACCGTAGGGGGCGAGCAGCAGACTCAGATAGTGTTTGGAGTCAGTGGGGCTCTGGATCTCAATCGCCTGCGCCTCGCGCGGCCCTTCGATGAACTCACGCAAGGCCGGCAGGCGAACCAGATTGGTCACTCGCTGGCCGATATCTTCAGGCCAGCGAACGCCGAGATCACGCCGTGCCGCGCTGTTTGCCCAACGCACCTCGTTGCGCGAATCGAGTACAACCGTTGCGTCGGGCAGGGCGCGAGTGGCCTGCTGGAATTGCTTGAGATAATTGGCGAGTTTTTTCTTACGCCGCTTATGACGTTCGCGCAAATAGTCAATTTCCAGCGACAGCTCTTCAAAAGCGCCCGGTGCCTCGGGTGGTTCGTGGGTTTTATGGTCGCGTAACCAGCTGAGCAGGCGCTCAAGCTTGGTGTGCAGCCAAATGATGTAAGCCACGGCTGCCAGCAACAGGCACCACTTGGTATAGCCGAGCACGGTGCCGACCAATAAAGCGGAGAAAAAGATTGCCGCAAGGCGCCAGGCATCGCGTTGCTGCATAAAAAAGCGGCCTGCTATTCGAGTCGGGCGATTATCGTACTTTCGACTGCCCGGATGAAGCCGCCGCAGCGTGGCCTCGTGTGCCGACTCAGTCGAACATTATTGAAAAACGGTAGCCGACACTGCGTACGGTCTGGATATAGGCCTCGCAGCCATAGGGTTCCAGCAGTTTGCGCAGGCGCCGTATGTGCACATCAACAGTCCGTTCTTCAATATAGGCATGGTTGCCCCAGACACTGTCCAGCAACTGCGTGCGCGAATAAACCCGTTCGGGGTGGGTGATAAAAAACTGCAGCAGGCGGAATTCCGTCGGTGACAGGTCCACCGCGCGGTTGTTGGCCAGCACGCGGTGGGTGCGGGTGTCGAGTCTGATGGCGCCGATCTCGACCACATCCTCCTCCCCGATCTGGCCCGTACGCCGGATCACCGCCCGCACCCGCGCCAGCAATTCGCGGGTTGAAAAGGGTTTGGTGATGAAATCGTCAGCGCCGGTATCGAGGCCTTTGACCTTGTCATTTTCGCTGCCACGCGCGGTCAGCATGATGATCGGGATGGCGCTGGTCTTGGGATCGCGTTTTAGGCGCCTGGCGAAGTCGACGCCACTTATGCCGGGCAGCATCCAGTCGAGTAGGATGAGGTCGGGAATCATGGTGCTCATGGCGTTATGAGCTTCTTCGACGTCGCCAGCTTCGAGAAAGTTGTAGCCGTCACCAGCCAGGGTAAAACCCAGCATCTGGCGAATGGCCGGTTCGTCTTCGACGATCAGAATATTAGCCGCCATGTGCTGCTACCACGGTTGCGCTCTCTTTATACTGCGTGACATTTGTACGTTGGTTTTGTGACATCCGGATGAAACCTCTGCACTTGCAGCCACGAGCGAGGTACCGCCCAGGTGCGGGCCCCGCACCGCGCTCGGGAAAAATTCCTGCCCCCGACACCGCCGTGCAGCGCGATCGGCACTCGCCCTGTGTCTGCGCGCCGGCCTAAGATCCCGCCACGCTCCGGTGCCTTTACTATGGGGTCTGGCGCGCACTATTCCCTAGTACCAAGACCAAGGAGACATGGATATGTCCACCGTAAAACGCTTGTTAGTTATCTTCCTGCTGCTTATGTCCTGCGCCGCCGGCGCGGCCGAGCCTGTCAACCTGAACGCGGCCTCGGCCGACGCGCTGGCGGCGGGCATGGTCGGCATCGGGCCAGCCAAGGCTCAGGCTATCGTCGAGTATCGTGAGGCCCACGGCCCCTTCAAAACCGTCGATGACCTGCTCCAGATCAAGGGTATCGGCGCGGCCACCCTCGATAAAAATCGCGAACGAGTGACGGCCGCCACAGCGCCCAAATCAGAATAGAACCCCCCTCGCGTCGCCGAGGCCTGGCCGGTTCGGGTGGCGAACCGGCATTTTTTTGCGCGAAAAATAGCCCTCCTGTATGCTTTGCGGCCCAGCAATTCCGACCCTCACCGCCGCGTCTTGACGTGTCTGGTGAAGCGGCTGTCGCGGGCCCACCAGACATCAAGCGAAAGGGCGTTTAAGCGTGCGCGAAGAATTTAAGCGCGAGCTCCTGACCGAACGTTATGAGCCAGCGACCATCGAGCCGGTTGTGCAACAGCATTGGCACGAGCGTCAAACGTTCAAGGTCAGCGAGGACAAATCCAAGGAAAAGTTCTACTGCCTGTGTATGTTCCCCTACCCCAGTGGGCGCCTGCATATGGGCCATGTGCGCAACTACACCATCGGCGACGTGATTGCTCGCTATCAGCGCATGCTGGGTAAAAACGTACTCCAGCCTATGGGCTGGGACGCTTTTGGGCTGCCCGCCGAAAACGCTGCTATTGAAAACAACGTGCCACCGGCACGCTGGACCCGCGACAATATCGCCTATATGCGTGGCCAGCTGCAGCGCCTGGGGTTTGCCTACGACTGGAGTCGCGAGCTCGCAACCTGTAATCCCGATTATTACCGCTGGGAGCAGTGGTTCTTCACCCAGCTTTACGCCAAAGGCCTGGTCTATCGCGCCACGGCGGTGGTGAACTGGGACCCGGTCGATCAGACGGTGCTCGCTAACGAACAGGTCATCGACGGTTGCGGCTGGCGTTCCGGTGCGCCGGTTGAACGTCGCGAGATCCCGCAATGGTTTTTGCGCAT
>JAYUQF010000401.1:0-9581 GCA_043756885.1 Pseudomonadota bacterium | reverse complement strand
TTTCAGCGCCCACCTCTTTGCCACGCGGGATGGTATTAAAACGCCACAGTTCCTGGCCGTTGTCCTGATCGTAGGCCATCACGCGGCCGCGTATTCCCCAATCACTGCCGGCCGCGCCGACGATTAAAGTACCTTGCCAGATGGCGGGCACCGAGCTGAAAAATTCACCTTGGGCCGGGTCACCCACTTGTTGCTGCCACAAGGTTTTGCCGGTCGATGCATCGATGGCCAGCAGCCGCGCATCGGGCGTGCCACGAAATAATTTGCCGTTGGCGTAGGCCACACCACGATTGATTTGGAAAACGTCCTGCTGCTCCGGGCGATAGACGTTGCGCCAGCGCAATGCACAGGTGCGCGCATCGATGGCCAGGGTGTCGTGGGCATTGGTCAGATAGAGGGTGCCATCAAGTTCCACCAGTCCCGCTTGAAAGGAGCCGGAGTCATCAACCTTGAAACGACACACTTCGTGCAAGCCGGCGACATTGGCCGTCGTGATCTGATCAAGCGGTGAATAACGCTGGCCGTTGGCAGTGTTGTTATAAGCAGGCCAATGGGTATCGGGTGGGCTGGCAGCGCGCACTGGTTGGACAAAGCCGTTGCCAGACACGCAGCAAAGGGCAGCGAAGCCGCAGCGAACGGCCAGTGAGTTGGTGCTCATGATGTTCCCTTGTAACGACCGAGTATGGCGCATCCCGTAGCGCCAGACCCTAACATAGCGAGGCGCCCCTCGCCGTCCCCCAGGGGAGTAGTGTTCCGTTGTTTTGCGCGGTAGCGCTATGCACCCACTCAGCAATCGCGTACGCAGATCGTTGTGACTGCCAGTCGCGCCATGCCCTCCAGCTGACGACGCGACGCACCGGCGCGCGCGCGGATAGCGATGCTATGCAGTACCGCGGCCGCCAGGCGGCCCAGCTCCTCGGCGTTGCGATCGCGGGCGATTTCACCAGCCGCCTGGGCCGCAGTAATACGCACAGCGAGCGCAGCGTCGATCGCCAGCAGAATTTCGAGCAGGTCACCCCGGATCTCAACATGCTGGACGGCCTCGACCGCCGCCGTACATACGTACAGGCAGCCACGCTGGCCCGCCTCGCCACTGAGATAGATATCAATAGCGCCGCGATAAAAGCGTCGTAAGGCCGTGACAAGCGTCGGCCCATGCAGGGCCGCGGACACTTCGGTACGGGTGCGCTCGGCAAACGCGGCCAGCGCGGCGCGATACATTGCTTTTTTGTCACCAAAGGCCGCGTACAGACTGGGCCGATTGAGGCCGGCAACAAGCGCTAGTTGATCGAGCGAGGTGGCGGCATAACCGCGATCCCAGAAGGTCGCGAGCATGCGCTCCAAAGCCTGCTGCCGATCGAATCCGCGTGGCCGCCCCCGTGGTCGTTTTTCTATTTCTGTATCGATTCGCATAAAAATAATTGACAACCTCTATATCTATGCGAGACGGTACAGATTAATTGAGCCCCACACAAACCAAGGCGTATCGTCATGCAACTGTTTTTCGCCCCACTGTCTTGCTCGCTTGCCACGCGCATCGCGCTTTATGAGTCAGGCCTGCCCGCACAATTCCACCAGGTGGAACTGAGCACCAAGCGTCTGCGCGATGGCCGTGACTACCTCGCAATCAATCCCAAGGGCCAAGTCCCGGCGCTGCTGACTGATGACGGACAGGTTCTGACCGAGGGACCCGCCGTGCTGCAGTACGTGGCCGATCTCGCGCCGGCCAGTCACCTCGCACCCGCCGCCGGTACACCAGCACGTTATGTGCTGCAGCAATGGCTGAACTATATTTCTTCGGAAATTCATAAAGGTGTTTTTTACTTGATCTTCAACCCTGCCGCGCCCGCTGAGGCCAAGACCTTCGCACGCGAGCTGGTGCGCAGTCGTTATGATCATGTTGCACAACATCTGGCCGGGCGTGAATTTTTGCTCGATGAGTTCTCGGTTGCCGATGCCTATCTGGTAACCACCTTGGGCTGGGCGGCACCCGGTGGTATCGATCTCGCGCCCTGGCCAGTTTTAACCGCCTACGCGGCGCGCTTGCGCGAACGTCCTGCCGTTGCACGCGCGCTCCAGGAGGAACTCGCACTGGCCGGTCGCGGCTGAAGAACTCAGCGTTGAGCGCCCGGTGGGGGCAGCACAGCTCACGCGGCACGCGGTGCACCTGCTCGCGTGTTCATCATCGATGCCGTGCAGACGTTCGCCTGGGTTTCCCGCCTTTGCTGCTAGTGGTTATGCTGAGCGCGCCATCGGCGCCACAGCGCGTTGGTGCTTCGCCTCATCCACGAATGACAGGTCACGGCGCAAGAGCGTGACCGGCGCGGAAAAACCATGCACAATATCGACGCTGACGCACTCTACGCACGCGTGACCTGGCGACTGGTGCCGTTTTTGTTCTGCTGTTACATCTGCGCGTACCTGGACCGTGTCAACGTCGGTTTTGCCAAGCTCCAGATGCAGGACCAACTCGCTTTCAGCGAAACCGTTTACGGTTTTGGCGCAGGCGTGTTTTTTCTCGGCTATTTCCTGTTTGAGATTCCCAGTAATTTGGGGCTGCATCGTTACGGCGCGCGTCGCACCATATCGCGCATCATGATTGTCTGGGGACTGATTTCCGCAGCGACGCTGTTTGTCACCACGGCCAGCCAGTTTTATGTCCTGCGTTTTTTACTCGGCGCTGCCGAAGCGGGTTTTTTTCCCGGCATCATTCTTTATCTCACCTACTGGTTTCCCAGCGCCCGACGCGGACGGGTGACAGCGTTGTTTGTCACCGCCGTGCCGGTCGCAACGGTGATCGGTGCACCCTGGTCTGGTTACCTCTTACAAACTTTTGATGGCCACCTCGGCTGGGCGGGTTGGCAATGGCTGTTTTTCATCGAAGCGATACCTTCGGTGCTTTTTGGTATCGCGGCTTGGTTCTGCCTTACTGACAGCAGTGCCCATGCCTCGTGGCTGACGGCCGAGGAGCGCGACTTTATCGAGTCTGAGTTGGCCCGCGACAACACCGGCATCGCCCATATGAGCATCACCGAAGGCTTGTGCATGCCGCGGGTATGGGCCATGGCGGCGGTCTATTTTTGTTTCGTAATGGGGCTTATGGTCTCAACTTCTGGCTGCCGAGCATCATCAAAGAACTTGGCTATCACCATCCAATGGACATCGGCTTGATTTCGGCTATTCCATTTGGTGTTGGCTGTATCGCGATGCTCGCCGTCGGTCATTTTGCAGATGTGCGTGGTGAGAGACGCTGGTTTATCGCGGCGCCAGCGATGCTGGGCGGCGCGGGTTTGTTGGCCAGCGCGCTGTTGACGAGCTCGCCACTGTCGGCAGTCGCGGCGCTGACTTTGGGCGCCTGCGGTGTGTTGGCAGCGATCCCGCAAACCTGGGCCCTGATCACGGCCTTCATTGGCGGTGGTGCGGCAGCCTCGGGTATCGCGCTGATCAATTCTTTTGGCAATCTGTCGGGTTTTGTTGGCCCCTACGCCATTGGCTGGCTGAAAGACGCCACCGGCAGCACCAACGCTGGTGTTGCATTACTAGCCGTCTCGATGTTTGTCGGCGCGGCGCTGGTGTTACGCCTGACGGCCAGCACGGATCGCAAGTGAGCGTTTTAGTCGCGCCGTGGTTTCCGGGCCACCCCACAAGGCGTTGCAGTAAACAGCGATATAACTCTTGTCGACCAAGGCACCCGTTGCTGCGATCTGCGGTTCAAGCAGTAAATGCAGCGCACCTAGGTTGTACCACGGCACGCTGGGGTAAACGTGGTGGCCAATATGCAGATTGATATTGTTCCAGAAAAACGCATGCACCGGATTTGACAGAACGGTGCGTGTGCCGGCCAGTGGCCCGGCATCCCACTGCGTGCCGTAATGTTCGGCGATAAATCGCATGGAGTTAAACAGCGAAAAAAAGAAAATCGGCCACAACCACACCGCCAGTGTTTTACCCAGCACACCATGGCGCTGCGCCGTATCGATCACCCACCAGTACACCAGCACCTTGAGCACCGTTTCAAAACTGTGTATGCCCCACTGCCGTGCATTGAAGCGTTTGATCGGATAAAGCAAATTGAAGTGCACAAAGCTCAGCACCGCGCCGGCGATTGCATAGGCATAAAACAGGGCGAAGTCGAGCGGACCGCGTTTGCCCATGGTGAAAGCATCGGGATCACGCGGCGAACGATTAAAACGATGGTGCTCCAGGTGATCTTCTTTGAAGGCAACAAAAGACGCGAAGATCGGGATCATGGTAATAATGCCGAACGTCCAGCCCAGGCCCCGATTACGAAACAGCACATCGTGGGTGGCGTCGTGCATGAAGGTCACCATGCCCATCCACATATAACCCAGCGCAACATAGGCCGACCAGCGCAACAGCGTAGAAGGCGTAGTCCAGGCGCCCCAGGTCAACGCCAACATCAAAAGCAGGAATAGTGGGATCTTGATCAGATTAGGCCAAGGACGGAAGGCGCTCAGCCGCGTGAGCTCGTCCCGCGTAATCCGCGGTTTCGCCGAAGAGGACATTGGGAAGCCTTGCGGATTGAACGACAGCCTACAAGAGTAACACGTACAAGGTTACGGTCGGGTTAGCAGGCTCGGGCCGGCACCTGTGGACTGATAACCAGCGTAGCGCGGTCAACCTCAGGGCGCAGACGGCGCCTGATATCCACTATAGGCCGGCACGCTTGCGCTCTGCCAACCACCACCCAGGGCACGTTGGATGCCGATCAGTCCTTGCGCAACATTGATGGCCGACAACGCTTGTTGATCTTCGAGCTGCAACAGGCTGCGTTGCGCATCCAGTACCGTCAGGAAATCTTCCGCGCCTTCTTTGAAGCGTAAATCAGCCAATTGCGCGGCATCGCGACTGGCGGCAACTGCCGCCAACAATTGCGCCTGGCGCTCGCGCTCGTTGCGATAGGCGTTGATCGCGCTGTCTACTTCTTCGAGTGCGCGGGTGACCGTCATCTCATAACGTGCCATGGCCGCAGCGGCCGTGCTGTCTGCCTGGGCGATGCGCGCGTAGATCCCACGTCGGTCGAAGATGTTCCAACGCAATGCGGGGCCCACGGTAAAAAATGGTGCGGCGGCAGAGGTCAGACCGCTGATCGGCCCGGCGGCGGCGCCGGCGCTACCGATCAGCGATACGGTCGGAAAAAGATCGGCCGTAACGATACCGATCCTGGCGCAGGCTGCTGCGAGCGCACGTTCTGCAACTTGAATGTCCGGCCGACGGCGCAATAGATCCGCAGGCTGCCCAACCGCGACCAGTTCCGGCAACTTCGGCAATTCGCGCGGTGTTTGCAGTTGGCCATCAAGCGCTCCGGGCGGCTGGGCCAGCAAGGTTGTCAGGCGATTGAGTGCGGCCCGCGCCACTGCACGCTGCTGCGGAATCAAGGCCTGGCTGGTCAGCAGCAGGGAGCGTGCCCGTGCGAGGTCAAAGTCGGTGGCGGCGCCTTCCCGGTTTAGCGTTGCCACCAAATCGAGCGTTTGCTGTTGCACGGCGACATTGCGCTGCGCCACACCCAGGCGCAGTTGTGCGCCACGTAAATCGACATAAGCATTGGCGACCGTCGACAGCACCGACAACACCACATTGTTACGCACCGCCACCAGCGAACCGAGCTCAGCGGTGGTCGCTTCAACAGAACGTCGCACGCGACCAAAAAGATCAATCTCCCACAGCAGATCAAGACCCACCGTCACAAATCCAAAGGTCAGCGGCTCGATACCAGGGGGTAACAAGGGTTGCGCCAGCGAATCGCGACGTACGCGTACCGTGTTATTGAGATCAATACTCGGCAATAGACGAGTGGAAGCTTGTACGATCTGCGCACGGGCAGCTTCGACATTGGCAACAGCCGTCTGCAGATCGTAATTCGCAGCCAGCGCCTGGCCGATCAAGGTATCGAGTTCCGCATCCTCCAGCGCCAGCCACCATTGTTCGGGCGGATCGCCAGTCACTATCGTGCTGCTCGCACTGGCGCCAGCGCCCGACGGAAAGCTCGTGATCTTTTCCGCGTTACCGGCAGACGGTCCCGCATAGTCCGGACCGACCGCTGCACAACCGCCAAGCAGGCCGAGCGCGATACACGCCAACAGCGCGCTGCGTTTCACGTCGGCCACGCCGCGTCTTCTTTTACGCGCCGACCACGTCGTTCGCGGCGCTGCGCGATGCCACGAAAAACGATATAAAACACCGGCGTAAATATCAGACCAAAAAAGGTTACGCCGAGCATGCCGGAAAACACCGCCGTGCCTAGCGACTGGCGCATTTCAGCGCCGGCTCCGCTCGCCAGGACCAAGGGCACAACGCCCATGATGAACGAAAACGAAGTCATGAGGATGGGCCGCAGCCGCATACGCGCAGCCTGGATTGCGGCCTGTACCCGATCGAGACCACTGGCCTCAGCCTGACGCGCAAACTCAACAATCAGAATCGCGTTTTTGGCCGCCAGGCCGATCAGTACGATAAAACCAATCTGCACCAGGATGTCATTCTGCATACCCCGCAGGCCGATACCCACCACCGAAGCGAGCAGACACATCGGCACGATCAGGATCACCGCCAATGGCAGCAGCCAGGACTCATACAAGGCTGCTAAAACCAGAAATACAAATGCGACACCGAGGCCAAAGGCCATGGCTGCCGTATTGCCGGCGAGTTTTTCCTGTAAAGCCAGATCCGTCCATTCAAAACCGTAACCCTCGGGTAACACTTCAGCGGCGAGTTTTTCGATGGCATCGAGCGCTTGACCGGTGGATTTACCCGGTGCGGCCAAGCCCTGCACTTCAGCTGCGGTGTAGAGGTTATAACGCGACACACGATAAGCACCGGTCAGATCACGAAACGTCGTCAGTGAACCCAGGGGTACCATCGCACCACGATTGGAGCGCGTCTTAAGCTTGAGCAGATCGGAAGGGTCGTCGCGATAGTTGCCCTCAGCTTGCGCCGTCACACGATAGGTGCGGCCCAGGAAATTGAAGTCGTTGATGTAGGCCGAACCGAGATAAATTTCGAGGGTATCAAGCACCCGCTCGGCTGGTACATCGAGCTTCTCGGCACGGGTGCGGTCGATATCAGCGAAGATCTTCGGCGTGGCGGTGTTGAACGTTGTAAAAACATTCTTCACTTCGGGTAGCTGGTTGGCGCGCGCAATAAATTCGGTCGTAACCTGTTCAAGCGCTTGTACGCCGCGGCCGCTGCGGTCTTCGATATACAGTTTCCAGCCGCCGCCCGTACCAATACCGCGGACCGGTGGTGGTGGTACCACAAAGGACATCGCTTCCTGGATCTGCCCCAGACGCGCTTGCGCTTCTTTTAAAGTGTCGGCGATGGAATGGCCGAGTTGTGCGCGTGTGGCGTAGGGCGCGAGCGGGCAAAATGCTGCGCCGGCGTCAGGTGCATTGGTGCGCGAAGCACCATCAAAACCAGCAAAACCGGCGCAATGGGCGACGTCTGGCATATCCAATAACAAACCTGCCGCGCGACGCACAACTTTGTCCGTACGCAATACTGACGAACCGGCTGGCAAGCGATAAATGGTGATCATGTAACCCTGATCCTGCTGCGGGATGAAGCCCGTCGGGGTACTGTCAAAAGTTTTCCAGGTCAGCACGATCAGTCCGGCGTAGATCAGCATCATGATTACGCTCTTGCGCACCAGGCGCCGGGTGATCGTGTCATAACCGCTGGCAAATCCAGCGAAGCTGGCGTTAAAACCCCGCGCAAAAACCGTGAACGGCAGCAGCAGCGCATTGACCAGAGCATGACGCCTGGTGTGGGGGTCATGGGGGCGCAGCAACAGCGCACCGAGTGCCGGCGATAAGGTCAGGGAGACGACGGCAGAAATCACCGTAGCGCTGGCGATGGTCAGAGCGAACTGACGGTAAAACTGGCCCGAAATGCCGTCAATAAAAGCCGTCGGCACAAATACCGCTGCCAATACCAACGCAATCGCAACCAGTGCCGTGCCCACTTCGTCCATAGTCTTGTGCGCGGCCTCGCGCGGCGAGAGCCCTTCGGCCAGATACCGTTCAATGTTTTCCACCACCACGATTGCATCGTCTACCGCGATGCCAACCGCCAACACCAGACCGAACAAAGTCAGGTTGTTGATTGAAAAACCAAAGACACCCATGACGGCGAAGGTGCCAATCAGCGCGATCGGGATGGCAACGATGGGAATAATGGCGGCCCGCCACGATTGCAGAAACACCATGATGACCAGCACTACCAGCAGCATCGCTTCGAAGATAGTGAGGTAAACCTCGCGCACCGAGTCGGCGATAAATTGGGTGGGATTGAATGCGATGACATAGGCGACACCCGCGGGCAGGTCTTTGCCAACGTCGGTCATCAACGCTTCGACGGCCCGCGAGGTTTCGATGGCGTTCGAACCCGGACGCTGGAAGACCGGCATCGGCAAGGCCGGCTTACCATCGATGTAACCGAAGCTGGAATAATCCTGGGCGCCGAGTTCGATGCGCGCGACATCCTTCAAGCGCGTGATGCGCCCGGCCGTGCCGCGCTTGACGACGATGGCCGCAAACTGCGCCGGGTCGAGGAAGCGGCCTTGGCTCTCCACCGCAAATTCGAACGCACCGCTGCTCGGCACTGGCTGGGCATTGATAGTGCCCGATGCCACTTGCACATTGTTGGCGCGCACTGCTTCGACAATATCGGTGGCGGTGAGATCGCGCGCTGCAGCGCGCTCCGGATCGATCCAGATACGCATGCCATAAGCACGCTCGGCGAAGATATTGATCTGTCCGACCCCGGGCAGGCGTGCCAGTCGATCGACTATATGGGTACGGGTGTAGTTCGACAGATAGGTTGGATCGCGTGATCCATCGGGCGAGAAAATGTGCACCACCATCAACATGTCGGGTGAGTTCTTCGTCACATTGACGCCCAGTCGGCGCACGTCTTCGGGCAGGCGCGGCACCGCCGTTGCGACGCGGTTCTGCACCAGCACCTGGGCGATATCGAGATTGGTGCCGAGTTCGAAGGTAACGTTGATCACCAGCCGCCCATCGCCGGTTGCTGCCGACTGCATGAACAGCATCTTGTCGACACCGTTGATTTCCTGTTCTAGCGGCGTCGCAACCGTCGCGGCGACAGTCTCGGCACTTGCACCTGGATAGTTGGCGCTCACCTGAATAGTCGGTGGCACTATCTCCGGGTATTGGGCGATAGGCAGCGCGACATAGGCGATCGCGCCAACCAGTACGATGACAATCGAAATGACAGCCGCGAAGATCGGCCGATCGACAAAAAAATGCGTGAAGCGCATGGGCTACTTAATGATGCCGTCGGCGCCGATAGTGGCTTGTGTGGGCGTTACCGGCTTGCCGGGGCGAGCGCGGATAATGCCGTTTATGACGATATTTTCGTCAGCCGAGAGTCCTTCGCGCACCATGCGCAGACCATCGATGATCGGGCCGAGAGTCACCACTCGCGCTTCGATGATATTGTCCTTGCCCAGCACCATCACCTGCTTGCGCGCTTGATCAGCAACTATCGCTACATCGGGCACCAGCACCGCCTCATGTTCACCGGCACCGAACAGGCGTGCG
>JAYUQF010000400.1:0-3443 GCA_043756885.1 Pseudomonadota bacterium | reverse complement strand
CTGGCAAACCCATCAAACCCTGATAACCCATTACCACGTTGCCCGCTGGCGCTGGTGATACGTTTAATAACAAGAGCTCGTCGAGTACCGGCGCATACGCGGCAATGCGCGCCTGACACTCGGCTGGTGTGCCGGCGATCACGATGCGGTCGATGCATTCGTCGGGTATGGCTGCCATCGCCGCCGCCAACTCGCCGGCCGGCATATGTTTCAGCGCGGCGTCGGCGGCCGCACCAAAACCCTGCTCGCGCATGGTGTGTTCGTAATAGGGATGCGGCAGTGGTGCGTAAAAGTGACATAGCGCCGAACGCGCCGCGGCGCGGGCCACTTCGCGATCTTCGTGCATGGCAAGCATACCCACGGCAGACCAGCGCAGTGTCGTCGGATCGCGTCCCGCCGCAGCTGCCGCTGCTGCAGCTTGGGGGCGTAATACCTCACGCAGATAATCAATGCCTAAGGTTGCACCGCCGCCAATGCCATCGGCGATACGCGCTGCGATTTTTAACATACTGGGAAATACCGCCGCGAGCACGATAGGGAAAACTTTGTCACCGGGATCGATCACCGGCGACCAGTGGGTGCTGTGCACGGCGCCGTCAAAATCCACCCGGCCACCCAGACGCGTTGCTGCCATGCGCCGAATAATTTCGATGTATTCGACCATCTTGGTCAAGACGCGGGCATGGGGTATGCCCTGCCACTCTTCGTTGATGATGCGATTACCACCACCCAGGCCGAGCACTAGGCGACCGCCACTGAATTCGTTGAGGTCGATGGCGGACATGCCGGTCAGCAGTGGGCTGCGGCCGTAGGCGTTTAATACATAAGGCCCGATGCGCATACGATTTGTGGCGCTGGCGATGGCGGTCAGCGGCACAAAACCGCTGCGATGGACTTCGGCCATATACATGCCAAAAAATCCCGCCGACTCCGCCTGGCGGGCGATGGTCAGTAGATCGGCGATACGCATTGCGCCCCCGGTAACAAGCAGTGATAGATCCATGTTCTCTCCCCTCGATTAAAAAGTTCGCGGCTGGCCGCTAGCCCATCGGATTAATGTCTGTGTATCCCAGCCGCGCACGACCGAGCTGTTCGTAGGCCGTATCGGCCACCATGTAATGCTGAGCGGCAACATTGATGTCGCGCAGGCAACGTTGCATAAAATGATTGTCGTAGATGGCACCGGCACCGGCATTGCGGAAGGCGTCGTTTACCACCTCAACGGACACCTCAGTGGCATAGGTCGCCGCACTGCGCACCGCGCTTTGCATCTGCGCTGAGATGCGCTGGCCGGCACTCGCCACTTCCCAAACCTGTTCGTTAGCTTCGACGGCGAGCGCGCGGGCAGCCCGCAAGCGCATTTCTGCGTGGCCAATCAAACGTTGCACGCTGCCACGCTCGGCGATGTGATTACCGCTTGGCGCGTAACCACGCTTTTTGCTCTGCACCAGGGTCACGAACCCATCCAGCACGCGGCGTGCAATGCCAAGCGCAAAGCCGGCGTGTTCGTACGCGACAAAAGCCGGCAGGTTGATGCGGTACAAGACACCACCACGGCGCGGCGCATCGGTCACGGCGAAGGACATTTCTTCGGCCACAAAAACATTGTCGATCACGATATCGCAGCTCCCCGTGCCACGCAGCCCGAGCACCTGCCAGTTGTCGAGGATCTCGCACTGACTGACAGGCAACACCATGAAATAGATCTCGGTTGAACTATCGGGATCACGCTCCACCCGCGAAATGGCCACCATCCAATCGGCATGGCGCACGCCGCTGGCAAAAGCCCAACGGCCATTCAAGCGATAACCGCCCGCCACCGGCGTGGCTATACCGGTGGGCGTGACCACGATGGCACCGCGTGGAATGTGCCCATCGGCAAACATGCGGTTTATGCCGGCGTCGGGCAGAAACGCACCTGGCACAGCAAGACTGGTGGCACCAACCATCGCGCACCAGCCCACCGCTGGGTTGATCATGGCAAGTTGTTCCAGCACTTCCATCTGCGTAACCAAATCGGCTTCAAAACCACCCAATACCCGCGGTAGTTTCATGCGCAAAACACCGCTCGCGACCAGGGCCTCAACCGAGGCCGCAGTCAAAGTGCCGAGTGCTTCATCGGCCTCGCTGCTGGCAGCCAGTTTGTCGCGTTGCGCCTCAATGGCGCCAAACAAAGCACTGCGAGTGGCCGCGCGGACGGCTGTCGGGTTTTCCGTCATTAATATTTGCTCCCCAGCATCACAGCCGCGCCGCGTAAAACCGGGCGCGCGGTCGAGGTTGAGTTTCATCCTGAGAAAAACCAGCCACCATCGGCGGGGTGATCACGGGTTTTCGCGCCCGATCATGGCGTGCAACTGCCGTCGCATGGCCAGGCCCGCGGCATCGGTCGGAATATGCATCTCGGCAAAATGACTGTGAGCATCAACACGCTGCATACGCGCCATCTGCTCCATGGCAAATTGATCCTCAGTGAAAGCTTTGATCTGGGCGGCGCGCATGAAGTCATCCATTTCCGCTTGACCGCGCGCAAAGTTGCGACAACCGGCAAACCAGTAATGCAATTGACCCCGATCGACCGGTGTAATGACTTGCGCCACGCGGATGGTTGGCGCGGGTTCCTGCGCTGCGTCGGGTAATTCGAGGTTGTGCAAAATACCCGTGTTCACATGCAAGCCGGGCGCCACAAAATGCGAGCCGGAACTGCGCCGCGCACGCTGGCCCTGCCATTGCAGGGGCACGGCATAAATGTCCGGCAATACACATTCAACATGGCGCCAGACCTGGATGTCGTCACCCTTGATCGCAAGCTCAACCGGCGCGCGTGCGTATTCCGGTGTGCCGAAGGTCTTGGGATGCAAAAAAGACAAATGGGAAAGATCAAGGAGGTTTTCGTGCATGTGCACGTAGCTGGCGGCGATGGGCAAATAACCGATATACATGTCCCAATCCGGCGCGCCCAACCATGGTGGGTGGGGCAGCAGTGTTTCATCAACAGCCTGTGGATCACCAAACCAGGCCCAGATAAACGGCGCCCGTTCGATCAGTGGATAAGCGCGCACCCGCAACTGCGGTGGGATCTTGTCTTGCATCGGGATCTCAATGCAGCGCCCATCGCGTCCATAAAGCAGGCCGTGATAACCGCAGCGGATGCCGTTACCTTCGAGGCTGCCATGAGCCAATGGAAACGACCGATGGCAACAACGATTGGCGAGCGCCACCGCATGGCCACCCTCATCACGATAAAGCACTAGCGAAGTTTCCATCACATCGCGCCCCAGCGGCGTGCGCGTGACTTCACTCGCCAGTGCAACCACATACCAGGCATTACGAATCAAGGGTGAATTGTGATCGGCCAACAGCGCGCGGGCGGCGGCTTGCGCGACGGCACTCGGATTCGACGCTGACATCGGCGGCTCTCCATTACAGATCAGTCTGGGCACCCC
>JAYUQF010000399.1:0-3443 GCA_043756885.1 Pseudomonadota bacterium | reverse complement strand
AAGCTCGGCATGCGCACCATCGCCGTTTATCACCACGAAGACCGACACGCGCCCCATGTGGGCCTGGCCGATGTCGCCGTGGAATTGATGGCCGATGTGCCGACCGCCGGTTACCTCGATATCGCGCAGCTGCTCGAGATCGCAAAAGCCCATGGCGCGCAATGTATTCACCCGGGCTACGGTTTCCTGTCGGAAAACGCGCGCTTCGCTGAAGCGGTCGAGCAGGCCGGCCTGGCCTTCGTTGGCCCACAGTCGGAAGTCATTCGGCTGATGGGCGATAAAATCCACTCGCGAGAATTCGCGGTGCGCGCCGGTGTGCCCGTTTCGCCTAGCGCTACCCAGGACGGCGACCTCGACGCCTTCGTAACACAGGCCGCCAAGATTGGATTTCCCCTGCTCATCAAGGCCGCCGCGGGTGGCGGTGGTAAGGGCATGAGCATCGTGCGTAGCGTGGATGAGCTGGCGCCTCGAGCGCGCACTGCCATGGGCGAAGCCGAACGGTATTTTGCCGACGGCCGCGTTTATGCCGAGCGCTACATCGAGCGCCCGCGCCATATCGAAGTACAGGTGGTGGGCGACGGCCACGGTAAGGTTGTGCACCTGTTTGAACGCGAGTGTTCCGTGCAGCGTCGCTTCCAGAAAATTATCGAAGAATCGCCCGCCCCGGATCTGGCGCCTGACTTGCGCGACAAGATTTGCAAGGCCGCGGTCGAGCTGGCGGCCAGCGCCAATTATCGCAATGCCGGCACTGTCGAGTTCATTCTTGCTCCCGACGGCGAGTTTTATTTCCTGGAAATGAATACGCGTCTGCAGGTTGAACACCCGGTTACTGAGATGGTGTGCGGCGTCGACCTGGTGGAAGCGCAGCTGCGCGTCGCGGCGGGCCTCGGCCTGCCCTGGACACAAGATCAGATCCGCCAGAGCGGACATGCCATTGAATGCCGTATTTGTTGCGAAGAACCGGAACACGATTTCCGACCTGCCACCGGTGTGGCTCAACTGCTGCGCATACCGCAGGGTGACGGCGTACGCTTCGATGGTGGCATCCGTCAGGGCCAAGCCATCACGGCGGCTTTCGATTCGATGATCGGCAAGCTGGTCTGTTACGGCGCCAACCGCGACGCGGCCGTCGACGGTATCGTGCGCGCGCTCGACGAATTTGTGCTGCTTGGCGTGAGTAACAACATCGACTATCTCGGTGCCGTATTACGCCACCCGGTATTTCGCGCAGGTCACTTGCATACCGGCTTTGTCGTTGAGCACGCCGCAGATCTGGTCGCCCCCGCGCTGGACGAAACTGATCGCGCGGCACTTTTAATCGCTGCCGCACTGGGTGTCGGCGATTTCCGACGCCTGGTCTACGATACCCCTGAACCCTACGCCTCGATTGGCGCTTGGCGGAACTGAGCATGGCACTCGAATATATCTTCAATCTTGATGGCACCGATCACGGCGTCAGTATCGCAGCGCGTTATCCCGAATTAGTGTTGACGGTGGATGGGGTCGCGCATCACGTGCGTGAATCCAGCGCGCTGAACGAACAATGCGCGTTACTCACCGTCGACGGTCGCAGCTACCAGGTGTGGCGCACCTGGGAAAGCAATCGCATTCACCTGCGCATAGGCAACCGCAGCTTTTCGGTCGGGTATGAAGACGCTATCACCGCCGCACAACACCACGCCGGTGGAGACGATACTTTACGCGCTGACATGCCTGGCGTCGTCGTGGGTATCAACGCCAGCGTGGGTGCAGCAGTTGTCACTGGCGATGTACTCATCGTGATCGAGTCAATGAAGATGCAGATCAACATCGTCGCCCCACGCGACGGCACTGTCGAGGCGGTTTACGTCGATATCAATCAGACCTTCGACAAAGGCGCACAACTTATTTCCCTGCACGCGGAGTCCTGATGCCACGCATTCAATCCACCATTCAAACTGGTTCGGCGGAGTTTCGCCGCTACTACGCGCACAATCGTGGGCTGGCGCGCGAGCTGCACGAAAAGCAGCGCGCTGCGCGTTCTGATCGGCCGCAGAAGGACATCGACAGACTTGCCAATCAGGGCAAGATGATGCCGCGCCAGCGCATCGAAAAACTGCTCGACCCGGGTACACCCTTCCTCGAATTATCAACCCTGTGTGCGAACATGGCTTATGACGGGGAAGCACCAAGCGCGAGTGTCGTGACGGGCATTGGTATGGTGCAGGGCCGCGAGGTCATCATCAACGCCAATGACTCGAGCATTAAAGGTGGCGCCTGGTACCCGTTGACGGTCAAAAAAATTGTGCGTGTGCTGGACATGGCGATCGAAAATTGCCTGCCGGTGATCCATCTGTGCGATAGCGCGGGCGGTTTTTTGCCGCTGCAGTCAGAGCTGTTTCCGGACAAGTACATGGCCGGCCGCATGTTCCGTAACCAAAGCGTGCTGTCAAAAATGAACGTCAAACAGCTGGCCCTGGTGTTTGGCCATTGCACAGCGGGCGGTGCTTATATTCCGGCGCTGTCGGATTATTCGGTAATCGTGCGCGGCACCGGCGCGGTTTTTCTCGCCGGGCCACCGCTGGTCAAGGCTGCGACGGGCGAAATCGTCACGGCCGATGATCTCGGCGGATGCGATCTGCATACGCAGATCAGCGGCACCTGCGACTACCCCGCTTCAACGGAAGAAGAAGCTATCGCCATCGGTCGCGAAATTGTCGCGCAGTGGGAGCAGACCCCTAAATGGAATCTGCAACGCGACGCCGTCGAGCCGCCCTACTACGACCCCGATGAACTGTACGGGATCATTCCGGACGATATCAAACGCTCCTTCGAGATGCGCGAAGTAATCGCACGCATCGTCGACGGTAGCCGCTTCCATGAATATCAGCCGGCCTATGGCACGACCCTGGTGTGTGGTTACGCCAATATCTGGGGCTTCAAGGTTGGCATCCTGGCCAATAATGGCGTGCTGTTTAATGACAGCGCTCTAAAAGGCGCGCACTTCATCGAACTGTGCAATCAGAACAACACGCCTATCGTGTTCCTGCAGAACATTACCGGCTATATGGTAGGTCGAGAATACGAAGCGCGCGGCATTTCCAAGGATGGCGCCAAGATGATCATGGCGCAGGTGGGCTCCCACGTGCCGAAGTTCACGGTGATGTGCCATGGCTCCTTCGGCGCTGGCAACTACGGCATGTGCGGCCGCGCTTACGACTCGCGACTGTTGTTTTCCTGGCCCAATCACAACATTGGCATCATGGGCGGCGAACAAGCCGCCAAGACCCTGTCGGAAGTGAAGCTGCGCCAGCTTGAACGGCGCGGCGAGAAGGTCGAACAGAGCGAACTCGACCGCGTTTACCACGAGACACTGGAGGCTTATCAACACCAGATGTCGGCCTATTACGCGACCTCCGAGTTATGGGACGACGGTATCGTCGATCCTGTGGATACCCGCAACG
>JAYUQF010000398.1:0-3446 GCA_043756885.1 Pseudomonadota bacterium | reverse complement strand
ACGCTGACAACTAGCTGCCCGGTTCAATCAAAAGCCGGGCCTGCGTATCCAGCCAGTACGGGATAGTTGCGCGACGGTGCCGGCAGACCATAGGCGTCGGCATAACGCACCCCCGTCAAATAAAGTCCATCGGGCGGTGCCGTTGCACCCGCTTGGCGGCGATCCCGCGCGGCCAACACTTCACCTGCCCATGCCGCTGGCCGCTTGCCGCGCCCGATCTCAAGCAGCGTGCCGACAATGTTTCGCACCATATGCTGCAAAAACGCGTTCGCCTCTACTCGAAACACAATGCAGGCTTCGGTAGTTGTTAAATCGAGACGGTAGAGAGTTCGGATCGGATGCTTGGCTTGACAGCCCTGCGCGCGAAAAGACGAAAAGTCATGTTCGCCTAGAAGGAGTTGCCCAGCTTGCGCCATCGCAGCCACGTCGAGTACGCGGCACTCCCAGCTAAGTTTACCCTGCCATAGGGCCGGGCGCGTTCGTCGGTGGCTCAGCAAATAATCATAACTGCGTGCATAGGCCGAAAATCGCGCGTGGAAATCATCTGGTACCGGTAATGCCCAAAGCACCGAAACATCGCGGGGTAAATTGGCGTTTGCGCCTAGAATCCAGGCCCGCGCATCGCGTTGCGCCTCGGATTCAAAATGCACAACTTGGTAAGTAGCGTGCACGCCGGCATCGGTGCGGCCGGCGCACTGCACGTTGACGCGATGCGCTGCAACCCGCGTCAGTGCAGCTTCAACCAATGGCTGGATTGCCCGAATGCCGCTGGGTTGGCGTTGCCAGCCGCTGAAGTTAGAACCGTCGTACTCAATACCGAGAGCAATACGCATCGGCGTCGTGGTACGGAACGCGCTTGGGCCCGCGGCCGAAGCGTATTCTCAGGCCTTTAGCCGTCCAAGCAGCGTTTTTGCTTCGGTTTGCTGAGCAGGCGTGCCCTCGGAGGCTACTTCTTCAAGAATCGAACGCGCGCCGTCGGCATCCCCCAACTCGATATAGGCTTTGGCCAAGTTGAGCTTGGTATCAGCTTCGTCTGCCGCGCTCTGCCGCTCGATGGTGTGATCAACCGGCATCACAATCGTCTGCGAAGCGCCGAGATCAAGCATGTCGTCGCTTTCAATATCCAGCGAGTCCAGTGCCAGTGTCTCAAGGTGGGCTGCCTCGCCGTTTTGGCTTAACGCACCTTCGAGCTCGATGGTGAGGTCGTTCAGGGACGTTGTGTCGCTGCCAGACACTGAGCGAGGCCGAGATGCAATTGCTGTCGCCATGTCGAGGGTTTCATCACCCGCAATGGCATCGAGCTCGGTCGTGTCGTCGAGGGCGAAATCGAGATCGCCGTCGATCTCAAGTTCGCCTTCGCCATCCAGTGCGATGGCATCCAGTTCTCCCCCTTGCAGGGATAGTTCGCCATCAAATGGCTTGTTGGAGCCCATGGTAATTTCGAGATCGCCATCAGCATCTTCGGACTCGCTGATGTCGAAAGCGCCGCTGAGTTCATCGTCACTGGCGCCGATGTCGAAATCGAGGGAAGACACATCCCCAGCGCCGGCGGTCAAATCAAGATCCAGGCCAGTAGCCTGGACCAACTGCGGCAATTCCATCTCTACGGTCTGATGTTCTTCGATATCCAGGCCGCCGATGTCGAACTCAAGCTCATCGTCCGCCGCACTGGCGAGATTACCGCCCGTAATGTCGAGGATGTCGTCGTCTGTATCGGCTTTGTTGAACACTGGCGCAACGGTATCGCTGATATCAAATGACGCGGTGGTTGCGCTGCGTGATTTGTCGAACGGATCAGATAGCGGCTCAATATCAGCGCTGGTTGTTGCCGACGACAAACCCGAAGCTGTGACATTCAGCAGGTCAAGGTCATCGACCGTCGACACGTCGCCAGTCTTGGAAACGTCGAGCAGGTCGCTACCACCGCCACTTAAATCGAGGAAGTCACCATCAGGCGTGGGACCGTCACTACCACCGGTAATGTCAAGCAATTCGTTGGTTTCGCCGGGCCCTTCGGTCAGATCGAAAACACCGCTTGCGCCGATTTCAAATGGTGTCTCGTCCTTGTTTGCCGTCAGATCCAGAACGCTGCCGAGTTCACCGGTTTCGGCCAGTTCTGCCGTCGAGGTCAGGTCTAGAATTTCCGCGTTATCGCCGCCATCTTCGGCGGTCAGGTCGAGAATATGGCTGGTATCGCTACCGGAGTCCGTGCCCTCGCCAACCAGATCAAAGTCAAGGGTGTTTTCGCCTATACGCGGGGCATGGGCGAGCGTCGCTTCCATAGCTTCTGTATCACTGTCTCCAGTGATATCAACGAAGGCACTTGCGGACGCGGGTAGTAAGGTTGCGGCGAGCGCACCACCTTCTGCGAACATGGCCCGGTCTGGTGACATTTCGGCCCACATGGCCAATGCACTTTCCCACAGCGGATCGTTCTCACCCACTGCATCTAGCAGCTCGCGGGCGGCATTTTCGTAGGACACCCGATCATTGGAGGAGTAGTACACCTCCAGCAGCCGCAGCTTGTAGTCGTGACGGGTCGGGTACTGAGCGATTACGCGCTTGACCAGTTCTTCGGCCTGGTCGAAACGTTCGTACGCCAGATAAACGTTTACTTCCTCTAGAGGATCACTGTCCTGCGCCCCCATCTGCGTGGGCGCCTCTGCCGCATCGACCGTCGCATTGGGGTCGAAAGCGGGCAGGCTGGTCTCGGTTGCAAGCGGATCGAAGTTGGTCGGTGTTTGCGTGCGGTCATCGTCTGCAGTGGATGCGAGGGGCGCTGCCTTAGTAATGTCTTCGCTGTCAGTCGAAGCCACCGCAGTACGCAGAGGTGTTGCCACCGGCTTGGCGGTCCCATCGGAGCCGAGCATGGTGCGCGCAAGGAGGGTACCGAGACCCAGCACAGCAAGCACGACCAGACCGATAACGCTCAAGGCGCCGCCCGGCACCATTTCAGCGATAGCCGGCGGCACGAGACTGGCGGGAAACCCGGGCTGCGATGAAGGTGAAGTCGCGGTGTCGCTGACCTCAGGCTCTGCGGCTTCTACCTCCGCGGTCGGTTCAGTCACGGCGTTGGTATTGCTCGTATCAATGTCAATTTCCGGTTCGGCCTCAGGTGCCGCCCTAACCGCTGTGTCCCCCGCTTGCGACGCAGTGTCGAGCACTGGCGCGTCTGGATCCGCTGCCGCAGCCACATCGGCACCTTCGGCAGGTGTTGTTGCCGTCGTCGGCAGGCTGGCATCAACGTCGGCCGGAGTCTCAACGGCAGGTTGAGCACCCGTGGCGCTGGCTTCGGGTGTGCCCAAGTCGCTTTGTTTAACACCCAGCTCAGCCAAGCGCGCCTGCACGGCTGCCAGTTCCTGATCTTTGATGTTCACCTGCCGCTGCAGGATGTTGATGATTTCTTCCGCTTCTGTGAGGCGGTCCTTGAGGTCGCCGGCCTGACG
>JAYUQF010000397.1:0-3449 GCA_043756885.1 Pseudomonadota bacterium | reverse complement strand
TGGGCAGGCCTGCAAACAGGCCCGGCGTATTAAATTCGCCGACTAACGGCCGATCAGCGGTGCCTTCCACCGGCCAGAAAATGCCGGAACCCAAGATGCTCACATTGTTTGAAGGCAGCACATAGTCGACGCGCAGATTACCTGGCGCGGCGTCGCTGAAGTCGGCGGTGTCGAACTTCGGGTTGGTCAGGTGAGTGGCGTTGGCATTGCCGTTGTTATTCACGTCGACGGCGGCCAGCACACCGCCCTGGCTCTGCGGCGCACTGCCAGCGTTGACCAGTGGGTTCTGCAACAGTATTTCGATGGGATCTTGAAAGGCATCACCATCGTTAGGGTCGGCGTTATAGTCGCCGGCGATCACAAAAATAGAGCCGGTGGCGAGGCCGCCCGTGCCGCCCTGGTCGTCATAAACATAGCTGGCGCCGCCGATATAGTCGGCCCAGAAGCGGATTTCATCGGCATTGCGTTTGCCATTGCGATCCTCGGCGCCATCAAATACGGGTGGCGTTGGATGGGCGGTCAGGAAATGCACCTCGGTGCCGTTCACATCGAGCACGACGTCGACATGGTTTTTTGACGACAGGCGCAGCGCGTCAACTTCGGCAGGGGAGTAGAAGTTGGCGAGGTTGTTGGCGCCCACCGTCGGGTCGTTGGTCAGGCGATTGCCAGGCATGTCCTTCCACAGGAAACTCTGAAACGAGCGCACACTCTTGATTTCGTATTTCGAATACACCGTGAAACCAAACTGGCCAGCAAAATTGCCGAAACCAAACGCGTCGTTACCACCACCGACAGTGCCACTGTTATCGAGGTCAAAGCCACTGGCGATGCCGGTATTGGTCGTCGGGGTATGACGGAAACTGTAGTTCACCGGGTTGCTGACCTGGCGGCCGGTGCTACCACCGCCGTGGGCAGTGGACAGATAGTTATCCTGGAATAATTGCGCCGCCTGGGAGGAATAGGTGTGCGCACTGGGAATGCTGCTTGAGCCGGGTGTGCCAGCGCTGTCAAAATCGAACTCGTTGACGAGCAAAACGTCGGCGTTGATACGTTGCACGATCTCGGCCACGTTGTGGGCCTGCAGGACTTCGCGGTTCCGAGTTGTCAGGCCCACCGTATCGGCATTTGAGGCGTAGGGACGGGTGATATCCACCGAGCCGGCTTGTGTAGCGCTGAGGTCGAACAGCAGATCGCCGAGAGAATTGCGGTTCAACGAAGCGTTGAACGTTGCAAAGCGGACGGAGGTATCGGCTGCCTGCGCAGTGCTGATGAACGCGCCTGCTGCTAACAGCAGTGCGTATGGTCGTGATGAATTCATGTCCCTTCCTTCGTTCTTATGATTGCCATGCGCGCAGAGACTAGAGGGTGCAAGTTGCGAGTCAGTGAAGGCACGATGGCAGTTAGATGAACACTGCGCGACAAAACATCGAGTGTGAGTGTGTGCGGCCGTCGCGCGGGCATGTTCGGCGAACTGGAAAAGGGCGGGCTGTCACGTAACCGCAGTGCGCCGGCAATCTTTGCGCACTAGGGTTGCTGTGCTTTGACACGGCGCCGGGGTGCCTGTCGAAAATCGTGTGTATCCCCGAACGATCCCATCTGTGCAAACAACAGGAGCTTAAAACATGCCTCGCTTCCATCGACTCGCGCTGGTCACCGCCATGGCGGCTGCCATGGCCTTGCCCGAATTTTCTGCCCTGGCGGCACCGCTGGTAGCGTCGCCACTGGTGATTGGCCATCGCGGTTCACCCGGCAATCTGCCGGAACACACGCTGGCTGGTTACGCGCTGGCCATCGACCATGGCGCGGACTTTATCGAGCCCGATCTGGTCTCTACCAAGGACGGTGTGTTGATAGCACGACATGAACCCTATCTCGGTGGCGACAACGTGGCCTTCGCCGGTGCAGATTCAACCGATGTTGCGAGTCGCCCGGAATTTGCCGCGCGCAAAAAAGCCATCCTGCTCGATGGTGTGGCACTGAACGGCTGGTTTGCCGAAGACTTCACCCTCGCCGAAATAAAAACTCTGCGCGCTAACGAACGCCTACCCAGTATTCGGCCGCAGTCAGCAGCCAGCAATGGTTTATTCGAGGTCCCAACGCTGCAGGAGATCATTGATCTCGTGAAGCATATGGAAATCGAGACCGGGCGCCAGATTGGCATCTACCCCGAGACCAAACACCCGACCTATCACGATGTTATTGGCCTGTCGTTGGAAGAAAAGCTGGTGGCGGTATTAAACGCCAACAACTTCACCGATCCTGCGCGGGTTTTTATTCAGTCATTCGAAGTGACTAACCTGCAGGCGCTTAATACGCTCACCAACCTGCCACTGGTGCAGCTCTACGGCGGTTCGGGTCGGCCCTACGATTTTGTTGTGTCGGGCAACACCCAAACCTACAACGATCTTGCGACCGCCGCTGGTCTGGCCTTTGTGGCGACCTATGCCGATGGTGTTGGTCCGAATAAGGGCCGTATCATCCCGGTGCTTGGCAGTGGGCTGGGTGCGCCGACAAGTTTTGTTGACGATGCCCACGCACACAATCTGCTGGTCCATCCTTACACCTTCCGCAGTGAAAATAACTTCCTGCCGCTTAGTCTGCGCGATGGTGCCGACCCGGCGGCTTACGGCGATTATGCCGCCGAGTACGCGGCATTTTTTGCGACGGGTATCGATGGTTTATTTGCGGACAACAGCAATCACGCGGTGCAGGCTCGCAATCTGGCTGCGGTACCCCTGCCTGGCGGTTTGGGTTTGAGCTTGGCGGCGTTGACGGGCTTAGGTGCGTTGGTGCGTCGCCGTCGCTGACTAGTGCTGCTGCATGTTGTGCGGTGTTGGCCGCCAGCTGCAGGCCAATAACGCCGTGCTTTAGTCTGACGGGCCAAAACCCGTCAGACTAACAATGGCACTGGCGTGCGTTCAGGCGGAGCGGCGGCGGCGGGCTGCGCCCGTAAGGCCCAGTGCCGACAGCAGCAGCGGCAGCGCTGCGGGTACTGGCACGGCAGTGACGGTGAAGTTACTTGTATCGGGGACAATTGTTACACCGTTGCCACCCACATTGATCGACCAGTTCGCCGGGTTATTGACTAGCGGTGAGTAGGCGCCAAAGCTCGCCTCGCCACTGCGCGCACCGGTATAACCGGCAAAGTCGGCGCTGCTGGTGAGCTTGATGGCGTTTACACCAGCGGTGAGTCCGACGGTGGTCAGCGAATTATTGTTGGCTTCGCTGGAGACCGCCGTCAGCATGGTGGTGACCGTTGAACCGGTGCCATCGCTGGTGCCAAGAAACGCAAAAATGGTTTCAGCCCCGGCGCTCAAGCCAAAGTTGGTGGAGTTGACGGCTGCGAGCGTGCCTACCGAAGCGGCGCGCGACGCCACGTCTATGGCGCTGAAGCGCACCACGGTGCCGGCCGCGATCGTGCCTGCGCCAGTGTTCCAGCTGAACGCTGA
>JAYUQF010000396.1:0-9634 GCA_043756885.1 Pseudomonadota bacterium | reverse complement strand
GGGCGGTAAAACTCCAGCGCGACAGCCTCATTGCAGTATTTGAGGAGATGGAAGACCCATACCTTCGCACGCGCAAAGATGACGTTGACCACGTAGTGGACCGTATCTTCCGTAATCTGCTGCGCCACCCGCCGCTGCGCCACGAGCTTCCGGATCAGAAGCTGAAGGGCATGATCATTATCGCCCGTGATTTGGCGCCGACAGATCTGGTCTTGTTGCAAAGCCACGGTGTAGCGGGATTTGTCACCGAGTATGGCGGGCCAACATCGCATACTGCGATCCTGGCCCGTAGTCTGGGCATACCGGGTGTTGCCGGTTTGCATCACGCGCGACGTTATATCCAGGAAGACGAGATCATCATCGTCGATGGCGATGATGGCATCGTGCTGGGCGGCGCCGATGAACGCATACTCGAACAGTACCGCGCGCGACAGGCGGAGCGGTTGAGCTATGTCGCAAGCCTGCAGGTGTTACGCGATGCGCCGACCATCACACTCGACGGGCAAGTGCTGCATTTGTACGCCAATGTTGAATTGGTCGACGACTTCAAGAGCGTGCGCGAGGTGGGTGCGGCAGGTGTTGGCCTGTACCGCACCGAGTTCCTGTTTCTCAATCGCCCCACCTACCCCGACGAAGATGAGCACTTCAATACCTACCGTCAGATGATCGATGCCCTGGGCGGCCTGCCATTCACGATCCGCACTGCTGACTTGGGCGCGGATAAGATGCCCGAGGCCAGCGTCGCAAATATTCCGTTTGCGGCCAATCCGGCACTGGGCTTGCGCGCCATCCGCCTGTGTCTGCGCGAACCGGCGCTGTTCTGGCCGCAACTGCGCGCCATTCTTCGGGTTTCGGCCTTCGGCCCGGTGCGTATGATGATCCCTATGCTGTCGAGTGTGGACGAAGTGCACCAAGTAATGGACGTTGTCGGCACCATCCGTAACGAGTTCACCCGGCGCGGCATAGCCTTCGATCCGAATATGCCGATCGGCGGCATGATTGAAGTACCGGCCGCCGCAATCTGCGCTGATGTTTTTGCCAAGGAGTTGGACTTCCTATCGATAGGCACAAACGATCTGATTCAGTACGCAGTGGCAATCGACCGCGTAAACAATGAAGTGAGTTACCTCTATGATCCGCTGAACCCGGGGGTACTGCGCCTGATCTCCACTACCATTGAGGCAGGCCGCGCCGCTGGCATTCCGGTGGCGATGTGCGGCGAAATGGCGGGTGATACCCGTTATACCCGTTTACTGCTGGGCCTGGGGCTGACGGAGTTCAGCGTCCATCCGGCAGCGCTGCTGGAGATCAAACATATCGTCACCCACACCGACGTGCGGCACGCGAAGACCCTCGCCCAGGAGTTTCTTTTTGATTCGCGACTCGAGCGCCGTCGCGAGTTGTTGCAGGCCCTGGAAACGGGCGCGATCTAAGCGCTCGGCGGAATTCGTGTGGTTTTGGCCACATGGACAGGTGCATCAAGAGGGGCGTCAAATGCCCCGCTTCTGCCAGAGCGCTAGGGCTGGGATGCAGTGTTTACCTACATAAATGACCTTCTCGAAAAGCCGAGGGTATCTAGCTAGGCATCGCCAAAACTTGTGTTATCATCCCTGTTGCCATTTCACCGTCGCGTTTGCGCAACAAATAGATGTTCGGAAACGCAAGGACCGGCGCCGTTCGCGGCGCACATGGAAACGTGCCGACGCTGTCGACTGCATCGGACTGCCAGCCCCGAGCTGGTGCAGATCTGAGCGCAGTTCGCCGCGCCAGGTACCAGACGGCCCAATATCAAAACGCAATCAAGTAGGGACATCGGCAATGACTAAAATTTATCGGATAACACTTGTTCTGCTCATGGCCGCACTTGCTGCGGGCTGCGCAAACCAGGAGATCAAACCGGCCACCATTTTGTGTCCGCTGCTGGGCGCCACTTTAGGCGCAGGTATCGCTGCGGGCGGTTTCCATGGTGATGATGAGGGCCCGATGGCCGCGGGTGCGGCACTCGGCGCTGCTGCTGGTTACTTTCTTTGCCGCGAAAAGGCAGTGGAGCCGCCGGCTCCCGCGCCGGCTGTGGCGCCCGCACCTGCGCCCGCCCCGGTGGCGGTTGCTCCGGTGGACTCGGATGGTGATGGCGTCATTGACCCGAACGACAAGTGCCCGGGTACTCCGCCAGGCGTGAAGGTCAATGCCGAAGGCTGCCCGGAAGTTGGTGCCACACTGCTCTCACTGCAAGGTGTTAACTTCGATACCAACAGCGCCAAGCTCAAGGCCGAGTCGACCAGCATCCTTGATCAAGCGGCGCAAGTGCTGACCCAGCAGGCGACGGTGTCAGTGCGCGTTGAAGGCCATACCGACAGCCGCGGTTCTGACGCTTACAACATGACGCTGTCGGACAAGCGCGCGAAGTCGGTCATGGATTACCTCGTCAGCAAGGGTATTGACGCTGCGCGTCTGACCTCTGCGGGTATGGGTGAGTCCGCGCCGGTGGCAGCTAACGACTCAGCGGAAAACATGGCCAAGAATCGCCGTGTTGACCTGGTCGTGACCAGCAACTGAGGCTAGCCCTCTTGTGACGAAAAGGCCCGGCCCTGCCGGGCCTTTTTGTTATCAGGGCCAGAGCTTTTCGAAGTCTTCCGGGTGTCCTCGCCCATGCAACAAAATGCGTTTATAGGCGTCGGGGTCTTTGATGTAGGTCAGCACGCCCGCCCGCGGGAAGTACTGATCCTTCAAGCGTGACAGCCAGAAGCGCAGACCGGTAGCGCGCAGTACGCCCATCCAGGCTTCCCGCTCCGTGCTCAAAAGCGGTCGGACTTCTGCGTAGGCACCCAGCATCGCTGCGGCCAGCGGCGTTTGCAGACACCGTTTGTCTTCATCGAAACACCAATCCGCGAGAGCGACGGCGAGATCGTAGATAAAAGCGCCGCTGCAGGCGTAATAAAAGTCGATGATGCCCGTTAAACGCTCGGCTAAAAATAAAGCATTGTCGCGAAAGAGATCGGCGTGAATGACGCCCGCAGGTAGCCCGAGAAAAGGATCTTCGCGAAACTCCTCGAGGCTCTCTTCGAGTAAACGTCGGTCAGCCGCGTTCAATCGCGGCGCCACCAGGCTGGCAATCGCGGCGCGCCAGGAGTGTCCTCGATCGTTGTCGCGCTGCGGGACGAACACAAGCGTAGCCAGATGCATATGGGCCATCGCCCGACCTATCGCCGCACAATGTTCAACACTGGGCTCGGCCACACTTGCGCCGGGCAAACGCGCGACCAAAGCAGCCGGCCGGCCTTTTAGCTCGCCCAAAAAGCGACCGTCGTGGTCGGCCAGCGGTCGGGCACTGGGTACCCTGTGCGTGGCCAAATGGTCCATGAGCGCGAGAAAGAAGGGCAATTCGCTAGCGGGGGTGAATTCGAACAGCGTGAGGACGTACTCGCCGGCCTGGGTGCTAACGAAATAATTGGTATTTTCGATGCCCGCAGTAACACCACTGAAGCCTCGCAATGGACCGACCCCATAACCGGCCAGGAAGGATTCGAGCTCGCGACGCTCGACTACGGTGTAAACAGACATGAGGTGAGCGGTACGCCGTCTCGCAGACGCCTGCCAAGCAGGCCGGCAGGGAGCATTAAAGGCGCGGCTCTACCAGCTCAAAATGGTCCATTGCGGCGCACGTGGCTCGGCTCCGCGGCCGTTAATCCTCGATTCCATCAAGCCGTCACCATCACGGTCAACGAGGTAATAGGGTGGCCCGATAAACGGCACTATCTTGACCATATAGAGCCGTCCATTGAGGCGATACTCTTCGAGCTTGGCATCTTTGCGCTGCACGATGGTTACTTCCGGTTCGGGTCCGCCGGATTGCGCATTTTCATCGTCGTCTTCGTCGGGTATGGGTATCGTCACGACCGGCGGCGGCGGCGGGGCCTCACCAAATTTCTCGTTGTCGTCGGCTGCAAAGCTGACCAGGGGAGCAACAAGACAGCCGACAACGAATACAAAAAGTGGTGCTCTCATGGAATTTCTCGCAGGCCTCGGCTTGGCGCTTGATTGCCGACCTAGAGTACCATCGAAACCCGCATGGAATCACCGGCAGCCGTCGCCTCACAACGATGTGGCTCCCCTCGAGGTTTAGTGTTCATGTCCCAGTTGCTCGTTCTGGTCGATGGCTCGTCGTACCTGTACCGCGCGTTCCACGCCCTGCCTTCACTCAATAACTCCAAGGGTGAACCGACCGGCGCAATGCACGGCGTGATAGCCATGTTACGACGCCTGCGTAATAGCTACCCGGCAGAACATTTTGCGGTGGTTTTTGATCCACGCGGACCAACACATCGCGATGCATGGTTCCCCGCTTACAAGGCCCATCGACCCTCCATGCCGGACGAGCTCGCTCTGCAGATAGAACCCCTGCACGACATTATCAAAGCGATGGGTATGCCATTGCTGCAACTGCCAGGTGTCGAGGCTGACGATGTGATCGGCTCGCTCGCCGAACAGGCGCGCGCAGCCGGCATGCGTGTTTTGATTTCGACCGGCGATAAGGATCTTGCTCAGTTGGTGGATGAGCAGATCACGCTGATCAATACGATGGACAACACCGTGCTCGACCCGGACGGTGTCAAGGCCAAATTTGGCGTACCGCCAAATCGCATCATCGACTATCTGACCCTGGTCGGAGATAGCGTAGATAACGTGCCCGGCGTGCCGATGGTTGGCCCCAAGACCGCCTGTAAGTGGCTATCGACCTATGGCTCGCTGGACGAAGTTATCGCCCACGCCGATGAGATTACGGGCAAAGTCGGCGAAAACCTGCGTGCTGTGTTGGATCAGCTGCCATTGTCGCGGCGGCTGGTAACGATCATGCGCGACATCGACAGCGGTGTTGCACCAGCGCAGTTGACACTCGCGCCGCCCGACGACACGCGTCTGACTGAACTGTTCCAACGCTACGAATTTAATAGCTGGCTGAAAGAAATGCGTGGGCGCCAGGTGGAAAAAGCAGCACCAACTGCGCTGCTACCCACGGCCGTCGCCGAGACCAAGACCGTCGCCGAGTATGAAATTGTGCTCGACATGGCGACATTGGAGCGCTGGCTGACCGAGCTCGCTTGCCGTGAGCTGTTCGCTTTTGATACCGAAACCACCAGTCTCGACTATATGCAGGCGCGCCTGGTTGGTGTGTCTTTTGCGCACACGCCGGGACGTGCCGCCTACGTGCCGCTCGCACACGCTTACCCCGGCGTGCCCGAGCAATTGGACTTAGACGTCGTGCTGGCCAAGCTGCGGCCGCTACTTGAGGCCGACTTCCCGCGCAAGGTCGGCCATAACCTCAAATACGATCGCAATGTGCTGCTCAATCATGGCATCGATCTGCAGGGCATCGCGTTCGACACCATGCTCGAATCCTATATTTTGAACAGCACCGCTGCGCGCCACGATTTCGACTCGGTGGCGCTGAAATATTTGGGTCATCACACCATCCACTACGAAGACGTCGCTGGGAAAGGCGCCAAACAAATTGGCTTCGAGCAGGTCGGTCTTGAACAGGCCGGGCCTTATGCCGCAGAAGATGCCGAGGTATGTCTACGACTCCACCAGCACCTGCATCCACGCATCGCGGCGCAAGCGCGACTGGCGAGTGTATTGCAGGATATCGAAATGCCGCTGTTGCCGGTGCTGGCTGCAATGGAGCGGCGTGGTGTACTGATCGACGGACGGCTGCTGCGCGAGCAAAGCGCTGAGCTGGATGAGCGGATGCGCGAGATTGAGTCCCGCGCCCACGATCAGGCGGGAGAAGTTTTTAATATCGGTTCGCCAAAACAGATCCAGGCCATTCTGTTCGACAAGCTCAAGTTGCCGGTGCTGTCCAAAACGCCCACCGGCCAGCCCTCTACGGCCGAATCTGCCCTCGAAGAACTGGCCGCAGAGCACCCGCTGCCGCAGCTGATCTTGGAGCACCGGTCACTGGCTAAGCTCAAATCGACCTATACCGACAAACTACCCGATCAGGTGGACCGTGTGACTGGTCGTGTGCACACCAGCTACCATCAGGCGGTGGCCGCGACAGGTCGGCTGTCGTCCTCCGATCCAAATTTACAAAACATACCAATCCGCAGTCACGAAGGTCGGCGCATTCGCCAGGCGTTTATCGCCCCGCCCGGCCGGCTGCTGATCGCGGCCGACTATTCCCAGATCGAGCTGCGCATCATGGCCCACCTGTCGGGGGATGTCGGGCTCGGACTAGCCTTCGCCAGTGGCCAGGATGTGCATCGCGCTACGGCCGCGGAAGTATTCGGTCTCGCACTTCAGGCCGTCGGCGACGAGCAACGGCGCGCGGCCAAGGCTATCAATTTCGGCCTTATCTATGGCATGTCGGCCTTTGGTCTGGCCCGCCAGCTAGGCATTGAGCGCGGTGCGGCCCAAGCCTATATCGAGCGCTACTTTGAACGTTACCCCGGTGTGCGGGCGTATATGGAGCGCATTCGCGTGCTGGCCCACGAACAAGAGTATGTCGAAACCGTATTCGGTCGACGTCTTTACTTGCCTGAGATCAATTCGCGCAACGTGCAACGTCGCCAATATGCCGAACGTACCGCCATTAACGCACCTATGCAGGGCAGCGCCGCTGACATCGTCAAACGCGCCATGATCTCGGTCGCGGCGTGGTTGAGCCGCGAGCAGGTTCCGGCGGATTTAATCATGCAGGTGCACGATGAGCTGGTTTTGGAAGTCGACATCGCAGCTGCGGATGCAGTCGCCGCAGAGCTCGGTAGGCTCATGACGGATGCTGCCAGTCTGTCAGTACCGCTGGTGGTCGATGTGGGACGCGGACGAAACTGGGACGAAGCGCACTAACTGCACACGCGGTTGGCGAAGCACGCAAGTTTGCGACTGGGCACTGGACGATCTTCCCCAGACCTTGTGCTAACATTTCGACAGCGCTTGAAAACCAAGCCACTGAAGTAGAACCAGCAAAAAAAAGCAACGCTCGCCCACGACGCCGTCTGCCCATGCTCCTGATACCCGCCATCGATATCAAAGACGGAAAATGCGTCCGGCTCCGGCAGGGCGACATGAACCGCGACACAATTTATTCCGATGATCCGCTGGCGGTCGCCCGCCGCTGGGTAGAAGCGGGTGCAAGACGGTTGCACATCGTTGACTTAAACGGTGCAACCGACGGCAAACCCGTCAATCACGAAATCATTCATGCCATCGCCGAGAACTGCCCCGATGTGCCCATTCAGGTGGGTGGTGGTATCCGCGACGAAGACACTATCCAGCGTTATCTGGACGCCGGGGTCAGCTACGTGATCCTAGGCACCAAAGCGGTCACAGCCCCGCATTTTGTGTCCGACGTGTGCCTGGAATTCCCAGGTCACATCATCGTCGGTCTCGACGTGCGGGACGGCAAGGTCGCCACCGATGGCTGGTCCAAGTTATCGCGTCACGATGCAATCGACCTGGCTTTGCAATTTCAGTCCGATGGCGTCGAAGCGATTGTTTTCACCGACATCGGCCGCGACGGCATGATGACGGGTTTGAATATGGAGGCCACCGTGGCCTTCGCGCGCGCTTTGACCATCCCGGTTATCGCCTCGGGCGGTGTCACCAACCTCGACGATATTCGTGCGCTGTGCGCTGTCAGCCACGAAGGCATTGAAGGCGCCATCACCGGTCGCGCCATCTACGAAGGTTCCTTGGATTTTTCCGCCGCACAATCACTCGCCGATGAGTTGTGCGGTGCCAAGACCCGCTGATGGGCCTCGCCAAGCGGGTAATCCCGTGTCTGGACGTTGATGCCGGACGCGTGGTGAAAGGTGTCCGGTTTGTCGATATTCGCGACGCTGGCGACCCGGTTGAAATCGCGCGTCGTTATGATCGCGAAGGTGCCGACGAAATTACCTTTCTCGATATTACTGCCTCCAGTGATGACCGCGAGACCATTGTGCACGTGGTCGAAGCGGTGGCGAGCCAGGTTTTTATTCCCCTGACTGTCGGCGGTGGCGTGCGGACCGTCGCCGATGTGCGACGCCTGCTGCAGGCCGGTGCCGACAAGGTTGGTATCAATACTGCCGCAGTCACTAACCCCGCTTTTGTCGCCGAGGCTTCGACTAAGTTCGGTGCCCAGTGCATCGTCGTTGCAATCGACGCGCGCCGCGTTGCACAACATCCGGCGCGCTGGGAAGTATTTACCCATGGTGGGCGTAAACCGACAGGCCTCGACGCGGTAGCCTGGGCGGTGCGTATGGCCGCGGCCGGTGCCGGCGAAATTCTTCTCACCAGTATGGACCGCGACGGCACCCGCGACGGCTACGATGTCGAACTCACACGCGCGGTGGCCGACGCCGTGCCGATCCCCGTCATCGCTTCAGGGGGCGTGGGCGGTCTCGATCATCTGGTCGATGGCATACGGCAAGGTCATGCCGACGCGGTGCTGGCCGCCAGCATCTTCCATTTTGGCGAGCACACTGTTGGCGCGGCTAAAAACCGACTGGCCGCCGCCGGCATTGAGGTTCGGTGGTGAATTGGCACGACGAAATCAAATGGGACGAGCAGGGCTTGATCGCTGCAATTGCTCAGGATACCGCGAGCGGACGGGTGCTGATGGTGGCCTGGATGAACCAAATTGCCCTGGAAGCGAGCTTACAGGAGGGTCGCGCGGTTTATTGGTCCCGGTCACGGCGCCGCTTATGGCGCAAAGGCGAAGAATCAGGCCACGTGCAGCGCTTGGTTGAGCTGCGCCTGGATTGCGACGGTGATGCGCTTTTGTTGCAAGTGGAACAGATGGGTGGGATTGCTTGTCATACTGGACGCGAAAGTTGCTTTTATCGTGTGTTCGATGCTGGCAACTGGCGTGTGACCGATGAGGTGCTGCGTGACCCGGTTCACATCTATGGCACGGCCGATCAACAGCGGGAGAAGAGCGGTGAGTGATGTGCTTGCGCGACTGGCAGAAGCGATAGACGCGCGACGCGCCGCTGATCCCAAGGATTCTTACGTGGCCGGTCTGTTTCACGCTGGAATAGACAAGATCTTGAAAAAAGTAGGTGAAGAGGCGGCCGAGACCATTATCGCCGGCAAAGGCGGCGACCGTGACCAACTCGTATACGAGACTGCTGATTTATGGTTTCATTCCGTGGTTCTGCTCAAATACATGGGTATCGAACCGTCGGCTGTATTGACGGAGCTCGAACGCAGGTTCGGGCGCTCGGGCGTAACTGAAAAAGCGGAACGCGCAAACAAGTAAGTGCGCGCGCGCCGTCAATGAATACGCTCAACTGGAGATAATCATGGGTTTTTCAATTCAACATTTGGTGGTGCTACTGGTCATCGTGATGCTGTTGTTCGGCACCAAGAAGATCAAAAACGTGGGCTCTGATGTCGGTGGCTGGATCCGCGACTTCAAGAAGGCCATGCGCGAAGACACGCCCGAAGAAACGGCCGCGAAGGCCGAGGCAAAACAGGTCATCGAAGGCGAAGCGCGTACCGAACGCGAACACGTCTGACGTCCGCTCATGTTCGATGTCGGATTCTGGGAGCTCGCGCTGATCTTTGTTGTGGCGCTGGTTGTGGTCGGCCCGGAGCGCATGCCGGCTTTGATCCGCACGGCCGGTCAATGGCTGGGCCGCATGCAGCGTGT
>JAYUQF010000395.1:0-3454 GCA_043756885.1 Pseudomonadota bacterium | reverse complement strand
CGTCCGGACGAACCGGGCGTGTACCGATCACGCGGTACTTGCTCTTGCCATCTCCGAGAATTTTGCTTTGTTGCTCTTCGTTACCCATGGTTCATGCTCCTCGCATTTCGGCAGCGGCGCTCATCACAGCCTTGATGATTTTGTCGTAGCCCGTGCAGCGGCACAGATTGCCCGCCAGCCAGTAACGCGCTTCGGTTTCGGTCGGGTCAGGATTTTTCTCGAGTAGTGCCTTGGTGGCGACGATGAAGCCTGGTGTGCAGATGCCACATTGCAGGGCCGCTTCTTCCAGGAAATGCCTTTGGATGGGATGTAATTGATCGCCCGTGGCCACACCCTCGATGGTATCGAGCGTGGCGCCCTCGGCTTCGACGCCGAGTACCAGGCAGGAACAGACCAGACGGCCGTTCATCATCACGCTGCAGGCGCCGCAATCACCTGAGCCGCAGCCTTCTTTGCTGCCGGTGAGGTTTAATTCGTCGCGCAGCACATCCAGCAAGGTCTGCTGGGTCTCGCACAGGAACTCCGTCGGATCGCCATTAACGATGGCAGAGATATGATGTTTGCTCATGCATTTTTCCTCGCGCGTTCGAGTGCGATCAGGGCGGCACGCCGTGCCAGCACGCCGGCGACTTTGGTGCGGAATTCAATCGTGCCACGTTTGTCGTCAATAGGTGCGCAGGCGGCGCTGGCGGCAGCGGCCAGCGCGGCGAGCGCTGCATCGTCGACTTTGGTGCCGATCAGTGCCTTGGCGGCGGCTTTGACCAACAAGGGTTTGGGCGCGACGGCGCCGAGCGATACCCGCGCATCGGTGCACACACCCTTAGTGTCGAGGCTCAGGCTGACAGCTGCGCCGACCACCGCGATATCCATCTCGGTGCGCGGAATAAAACGCAGGTAGGCGTCACCCGAACGCTTAGCCGGCTTGGGCAGGTTGACGCTGACGACAAATTCGTCCGCTTTCAGCGAGGTTTTGCCGGGCCCGGTGATGATGTCTTCGACTTTCGCTTCGCGAGTGCCCTTGGGCCCTGCGATGGTGACGGTGGCTGCGGCTGCAATCATGCCGGGCACGCTATCGGCGGCAGGCGAACCGTTGCACAGATTGCCACCCAGCGACGCGCGACCCTGGATCTGCGTCGAACCAATCAGTTCAAAGCCTTCCAATACTCCCGGCCAAGCCGCGCGGACGTCAGCGTTTTCGCCAAGCTCGGCGCCGGATACCGCAGCACCGATACGAAACCCGCCTTTGTCCTTTTTGATTTTGCGCAGTTCTGGAATATGTTTGATGTCGATCAGCGTATTGGCGGTAAGTCGCCCATCGCGCAGTTGCACCAGCAGATCGGTTCCGCCCGCGAGCACCTTGGCTTTGCCCTTCGCGGCAGCGAGTGCCTTGACGGCTGCTGTCACGGTCTCGGGCGCGGCAAATTCGATTTGTGCCACGTCTCCTCCTTCAGTCTTTTTTGGTTTCGTAAATTTTTATCGTCACACGTGAGTATGACGTCCGTTAGTCGTTCAGGCTTGCTTATTTCGCGGGGTGTCTCAGGCCCCCGGTAAACGCAGCACGCCCTTGGCGATAATATTGCGCTGGATCTCGTTTGAGCCGCCGTAAATGGTGGCCGGTCGCGCGTTATAAAACTGGCTCATGATATCGACTTGGGCGCCGTTGAAATCGAGTTTGCCCAAAGTTGCGCCCTGTGCACCTGCGGCCTCGAGCATCAATTCGCTCAGGCGCGCGAAAGTTTCGGTTGCCCAGATCTTGAGCAGCGAGACGTCGGGCCCCAAAGGTTCACCGCGTCTTACGATAGCAGCGAAGTGCTGATAGATGGATTCGAGATCCAGTACGTCAAGCTTGAGCCGTGTCAGACGTTCGGCAAAGGCCGCGTCGTCGCATAGGTTGCAGGCTTCGGCCAGCGTCTCAAGACGCATCAGCGCGTATTGTGATTGTTTCGGGCTGCCAATGAAAATACGCTCGAAAGTGAGTAATGCCTTGGCGATAGTCCAGCCTTGATTAAGGCCGCCCACGAGGCAATCGGCCGGGACACGGACGTTGTCCAGGAATACCTCGCAGAATTCTTCGTGACCGGCAATATTTCGGATCGGTCGAATGGTCACACCCGGCTGGTCAAGATCGATGAGGAAAAAGCTGATGCCTTCCTGCTGTTTGCCGGTTTTAGTGGTGCGCGCCAGGCAGAACATATGGGTGGCATCCTGGGCCAGGGTTGTCCAGGTTTTCTGGCCGTTAATCACAAACTCGTCGCCGACTGCTGTCGCTTCGGTTTTAAGGCTGGCAAGGTCAGATCCGGCATTGGGCTCGGAATAACCCTGACACCAGACTTCCTCCCCGGCCAATATCGGGCCCAGGTAACGCGCGCGCTGCTCGGCTGTGCCGTGGCGGATCAAAAGCGGCCCGACCATTTGAATACCCATGTCGGGCGCGCGGGCTATGCCCCAGCGCTCTTGCTCTTCGATGAAGATCAGAAGCTGGGCGGGGGATAGCCCCATACCGCCGTATTCGGCGGGCCACGCGGGCGCGACCCAGCCCTTGGCGGACAGTTTCAGATACCAGGGTTTGATCTCAGCCCAGCGTGGGCGGCGCGAAGGTGAACGCATCTCGGCCGGATACTCGGCCTCAAACCAGCGCCGCACAATGCCGCGGAAATCGTCGTCTGAGATGCTGTCCCAGGCACCGTTGGCCGGCTCGGTGGGAAGCCCACGGCTGTGGTCCGCACTATCTTCGCCGCTCCCGGCCACTAGCCCTGCCAGACGGCGACTGTGGAAGGACGTATTGCCACCGCGCGCAGCCAGCACCAGCGCACGGTTCAGATACAGACCCACATCACATTCATCGGTATAACCGATGCCACCATGCAATTGCACGGCTTGGCGCACGATCAGCAGGGCTGCTTCATTGGCGCGGTATTTGGCGCGACTCGCCGCGCATGCACGCTGGCTGTCATCGTTGGCGGCGTCGTAATCACGCAACGCTTCGTCCACCACCGCAGCGGCCAGGGCCTGCTGAATATACAAATCGACCGCGCGGTGCTGCAGAGCCTGGAAGCTGCCGATGGCTTTGCCAAACTGTTGTCGGGTACGCAGGTAATCGAGGGTGATCTGGAAGATCTGTTCGGCCAGGCCAACCAGATAGGCGCTGGCTGCGAGGCGCGAAAGTTCGCGGGCATAGCGCAGTGCGTAGTTGGCGCTGAAACCACGGGCGAGCAGGGCAGTGCCCGCTACCACCATCTCGCGACAGCGCAGCGTCGCAGCGCAGGTGCCATCGGCCAGCGCATGGGATTCGAGCACCAGGCCGGCGCTGTCGCGCGCGCAATAAATCAAAGCCAACTCGTCGTCGAGTGCGACCGGCAACAGAAAGCCATCAACATCGGCCGCCAACGGCAGGTTCGCCACTTCGCCTTTCACCACCAGTCCACCGTCCAACGCGCGAGCTGTCAGGCCGCGG
>JAYUQF010000394.1:0-3454 GCA_043756885.1 Pseudomonadota bacterium | reverse complement strand
CCAAAGAAGAGTACGAAGCCACGACCCGCGCTGCCATCAAGCACATTCGCGGTGTGCTCGACACCTATCGCGGCGAGACCAAACTTTATCTCGGCGGTGTGCCGATGATAATCGACGACATGATGAGCTTCATCCAGAGTGATCTGGTGGTGTTCGGCAGCGCCGTGCTGCTGTTCCTGATCGCCATGATGGGCATCATTTTTCGCGAAGTGCGCTGGGTGGCTTTGCCCTTTGCAAGCTGTATCTATGCCAGTACCGCGATGTTCGGCCTGCTGGGGCTGGTGGGTTGGAAGGTCACCATCATCTCGACCAACTTTGTCTCGCTGATGTTGATCCTGACCATGTCGATGAATATTCACCTGGTGGTGCGTTATCGTGAATTGCAGCGTGACCACGCCGACCTCGATCAACTGGATCTCGTGCGCCGCACCATGGCACAGATGGTGCGGCCGTCGTTATACACCGCCCTCACCAACATCATTGGTTTTGGCTCCTTTGTATTGTGCGATATCAAGCCCGTCATAGACTTTGGCTGGATGATGTCGATCGGTTTACTGGTGGCATTTTTGTGCACGTTTTTGCTGTTCCCTGCATTGCTGGTCCTGACACCACGTAAAACATTGATACGCCCCGAGTTGCAGGGTTACGCCTTTACCGAAGCGCTTGCACGGTTCACCGAGCGCCATGGCAAAACCATTCTGGTGACGTCACTGCTGGTGGCTGTGATGGCGGTGCTGGGCATGCGCAAACTCGAAGTTGAGAACAGCTTCGTGTCCTATTTCCACAAGGACACCGAGATTCATCAAGGCCTGGAGTTGATCGATCAGAAGCTCGGTGGCACCACACCACTCGATATTGTGCTCAAGTTCCCGCCCTCGAGCGGCGACACTGGCAGTGCACAATCGGGCGCGGGTGACCTGGCGGCGATGTTTGACCAAGTCGAAACCGCCGAACACAGTTCGACGTCGTGGTTCACCGATACCAAAATTGAACGATTGAAAGCTGTGCATGCGTACCTGGAGACGCGTCCGGAAATAGGCAAGGTTTTGTCACTGGCGTCGACCTTGCGTGTCGCTGAGGCCATGAATCAAAACAAGCCGCTCGGCCCCGACGGCATAGACAACATCTACCGGCAGATGCCCGATGCCGCCAAGGTCAATCTGTTTACGCCGTATGTGTCGGTTTACGACAACGAGATGCGCATCACCGCGCGCATACTCGATACCCAGGCGGGCTTGAAGCGCAAGGATCTGCTGGAGCGCATTGACACGGATCTACGCGAACGGTTGCAACTCAAACCCGACGAATATCAGATTTCCGGTCTGCTGGTGCTTTACAACAATGTATTGCAGAGCCTGTATAAATCCCAAATCCTGACTTTCGGATCGGCCCTGGCCGTGATCATGGTGCCGCTCATCATCATGTTTCGATCAACGCTGGTGGCCGTCATTGGCATCCTGCCTAACCTGCTGAGCGCGATTGTGATCCTCGGCTTCATGGGCTGGATGAAGATCCCGCTTGATCTCATGACAATTACCATCGCTTCGATCACCATGGGTATCGCCGTCGAAGATTGCATCCACTATTTGTACAGCTACAAGGTGGAGTATGCGCGCCTGCGCGACCCGCTCGCGACCATGCACTACTGTCACAACAACGTGGCCAAAGCCGGCTTCTATACGACTGTCACGGTCGTGGTGGGTTTTTCCATTCTCATGCTGTCGAATTTCATTCCCACCATTCTATTTGGCCTGTTGACGGCAGTGGCGATGATCGTGGCCTTGCTGGCAGCGCTGACCTTGATGCCACAGCTGATCCTGTGGTGGCACCCGTTTCAATTGGATGAAGATTAATAACTCTTGCCGCAGCACGGCCCTGTAGGTGCGACTAATTCGCAGGTTTCTGCCTCGCCCTGCCGAGCCATGCTCTGGGAAGTTACGGTCGAGTTAGTCGGACCTACTTGGCCGGGCGCGTTTGTGCCAACACCTGCTCAAATTCCGCCAGCGGCGCGGCGCCGGTAATCGGCCTGCCGTTCATGAGGAACTGCGGCGTAGCGGCAATGCCGAGCTTTTTAGCCAGTTCCATGTCACGTGTAATGGCGGCTTGCGCGGCTGCGCCGTTTCGATCTTGGTCAAAGCGCGCCAAATCAAGTCCAAGCTTGCGCGCTGTCTCGGTGTAAAAAGCCTCGCTTAGACGCTCCTGCGTATCGAACATCGCATCGTGAAATTCCCAGAACTTGCCCTGCTGCTGGGCAGCCCAAGCGGCTAACGCTGCGGGGGTGGCCTGGGGATGCATATCACCCAGTGGCAGATGTTTGTAAACCAGCGCAACTTCCCCGCCGTGGGCGGCCATAAATTGCTGAACGATAGCGTGGGCCTTGGCGCAATAAGGGCATTGGAAATCCGAGAACTCAACCAGCACCAGCGCGCTGCCCACTTTGCCACGCTGCGGAGAATCGGCAGTCAATTCGTCACCCTTCAGTTGTCCGACCTGTTCCTGCAGACGCGTTTGCGCGGACTTCATGCGCTGCTCGGCCTGGGCACGTTGATAACCCACCACCGCTTCCATGATCTCTTTGGGATGTTCGCGGATGACCTTGAGGATCTGCTCTTCGAGCGCCTTGTCTGCGAGCGGGTCTGCGCCAACCGCGCTGCTGACGATAAATACAAGGCTAAGTGCAGCGAATGCGCTGGCAATCTTGCTGACGAAGAAAAACAAACGGGGCTTGCTCACCGTGGTGTCTCCTGACTGAGTGGGGACACAGCCTACAACATTAAGCGGGCGTCACGCCGCCGCCGCAGGTCGGACGCTTAACGCTCGCGCAGATGACGTATCAGATGATGATCGACGTAGGCCTTGGCATCCAACACCAGGCGATCCTGGGACAGTTGCAATTGATGCAAAAAAAACATGACGGTGATGGCCAGTGTCAGCGCCACCAAGGTGGCGTTGAAGGTAATGCCCAGGCCCTGGGTAACGCCGGTCACATCGCCAGCCGCAGCCCGTTGTGCTTCCTGCAAGGCAGCGCCGATGCCGCGCACGGTGCCAACAAAACCGACCGCAGGAATTGCCCACACACAAAATCGGATCATGGACAGTTCGGCATCCAGTCGTGAGGCTTCCAGCTCACATTCGTCGCGCGCGGCGTCGGCGGCGTGCTGCACGCTGCCGGTCGCACCGAAACGTGTTATCGACATACGCAAAGTGCGGGGCACCAGGCGCGTCTGGTCGGCGGCCTTCAGGGTTTCGAGATGGCGTGAGAATTCACGCACCGAATCGGGAAACACCACCTCACCTTCTTGCATGCCCACCAGGTCCTGGTGTAGGAGTTTGCGCTCGCGAACGATCCGATATTCGCGGTAGCCGAGAATAAAACCCGCCCAGATCGACAGCACCCAACAGGTTTCCGGCTCTGGGTCATGCATGATGACCCAGATCGATCGTGGTACATGGA
>JAYUQF010000393.1:0-3458 GCA_043756885.1 Pseudomonadota bacterium | reverse complement strand
AGAAGCCTTGAGCTTGCTCGACCAGCCAACCCGACGACTTTTTCTCAAACGCTCACTCAGCCTCGGCGGCCTGTCGATGTTGACCGGCTGCTCGATAGTCGACAGCGACAGTGCCGAACGTGCGCTCATGCGCATCTCGCGTTTTAACGACCGCGCGCAAGCCCTGATCTTTGACCCGACGCAGCTCGCGCCGACCTATCCCGATTCGATGATCACCCGCCCCTTTCCGTTTAACGCTTATTACGGCGAGTCACAGATCCGCGCAGTTGATGGCGATGCCTTTCGTCTCGAAGTAAGCGGCCTGGTCACCGACAAACACGCCTGGTCACTAACGGAACTGCGCGCCCTGCCACGCAGTGAACAAATCACGCGGCATATCTGTGTGGAAGGCTGGAGCGCGATTGGCAAATGGGGCGGTGTGACTTTTTCCGACTTCCTGACACGAGTGGGTGCCGATAGCAGCGCCAAATATGTCGGGTTCAAATGCGCTGACGATTATTACACCAGCATCGATATGCCCACAGCCTTGCATCCACAAACCTTACTGACACTTGAATACGACGGCGCGATCTTGCCACCGCGTTTCGGATTTCCAATGAAGCTGCGGATGCCGACCAAGCTTGGCTATAAAAATCCGAAGTACATCCAGGCGATCTTCGTCACTAACACCTACCCCGGCGGTTACTGGGAAGACCAGGGGTACAACTGGTTCGGCGGCAGCTGAGACCCCCTCAGCTGCACCGGAATACGGGCAATAAAGCCATTTCACATCCGATTATTTACGAGGAAGTATCAATGAAAATTCTCACAGCAGCGTGTTTGTCGATGGGCCTCATGATCGCTGGCGGCAGCGTGTACGCCGACGATGCCATGGGCAAAGACGCAATGGGCAAAGACGGCATGGCCAAAGGCGAGATGAAAAAAGACGACATGGCCAAGGACACCATGGGCAAAGACGCCATGAGCAAGGACGAGATGGCCAAAGACGAGATGCACAAGGATCAGATGCACAAATAAGGCGCCCTCACGGCGGCCACGTCGGGCGGCGTGTCAACTGTCAGCCGGGTGCCGCCTCGAACTATGGGCCCTGGATGGCAAGCCGGTTTCGTACCCCTGTAGGTGTGAATTCATTCACACCTACAGGGGCGTGTGGACCAAGCCCAAATCAACTCGATGCAAAGCGCTCACGGGCCATCTGTCGCAATAACTTCTTTTCCACTTTGCCGAGAAAGTTCTCGGGCATCGACTCCAACACTGCGACGTGTTCTGGCACCTTGTAAGGCGCTAGTTGCCCGGCACACAGGGCGCGTAGTTGCTCAACGTCGGGGGCTGCACCGCTCGCCGCCACCACAAAGGCCACGATCGCCTCCTCGCGCATCGCGTCGGGAATGCCAACCACGGCCGCTTCGCGCACGCTGGAGTCGGTCAGCAATACACGCTCAACTTCAGCCGCAGCAACATTAAAGCCCGAACGTTTGATCATGTCTTTCTGACGTTCGAGGAAATAAAAATATCCCTCTTCGTCCAATTGCCCGACATCGCCGGTATGCAGCCATCCGTCGCGCAGCAGCTCGGCACTAGCGGCCGCATCCTGAAAATAACCCTGGGTCAAACCGTGACGCGACTGACATTGCAGCAGCAGCTGGCCAGGTTTGCCCAGCGCAACATCCTGCCCGGCTTCATCGATGAGTCGCATGGTGTAACCCGGGAAAGGCAGCCCGGCGCTACCGGGCTTCCACAGGGCATCGATCGGCGAGGCAATACAGATGCCCATGCCTTCGGTCAGACCGTAGGCTTCGACCAGGGTAATACCGCCAAATCGAGCGGAGAATGTTGCGCGCCGTTCAAGATCGAGTGGCAAGGCGAACTGCGCGCGGTAAACCTGATGTGCGCTGTCGTAGGGGCCGGGCGGCTGGTTCAACAACATTTTGATATGGGTCGCATTCAACGCCACCATTGTGATGTGCTGCTCAACCAAGGTTTTGGCAAAACCTGAAGCGGAAAACTTCGGTACCATCACAATGGTTGCGCCGCGCAGGATCAGCGGCCCGAGCAGGGCCAGACCGCCGTTGACATGGTAGAGCGGAAAATAATGCAGCAGGCGCTCGCAGCGTGTGTAGACAAAAGCGTTGGCGATATTTTGCGCGGCAAACAGCTCATTGCCGTGGGTAAACATCACCCCTTTAGGCCGCGCGGTGGTGCCTGAGGTATACATCAACATCGACAACGCATCGACATCGGGAAAGGGCAAACTAAGCTGTGCAGAGCAAGTGGTAAACCAAGCATTCACGCCGACAGCACTGGTAGCCATGCGCCCCGGTTCGAGCAAGACCATGTCGCGCACGCTCGACACCTGGGCCATGATGGCCTGCAAACGCTCGGCCGATTCAAGATCGGTAATCACCAAGCTCGTGCCGCTCGCTTCGAGCTGATATCGAATCTCGTCATCGACATACAGCGCGCTGCAGGTAACAAACACAGCGCCGATGCGCTGTACCGCAAAGCGCACCACCAGGTATTCCGGGCAGTTGGGCAGATAGGCCAGCACCCGCTCGCCGGCCACCACGCCACGTGTCAGCAGGCCATTGGCAACTCGGCGCACGGCATTGGCAAAAGTCTCGTGATCGATGCGTAGCGCACCGTACTCAATAAACACATGCGCAGGACGCAGCGCGGCGTTGCTTTCGATTGCACGCACCAGGCTACGTTGGCCGACGGTATCGTGCACGGTCATGCCGAGTGTATCTATTTCGGCAAAGCAAACACGATCAGCGCGCTACCCATGGTGATGTTTTTAGGCTGCCCCACCACCGACACGGCCAAGCCACCGGTACCACTGCCGATGGCCACGTACTGACGGCCATCAATGCGATAGGTCACGGGCTGGCTACGCACGCCGGAGCCGGTCTGGAACTTCCACAACACCTTGCCGGTGTCCTGGTCAAGCGCGAGCGCATAACCTTCTTGATTACCGGTGAACACCAGACCACCGGCAGTCGCAAGCGCACCACCCACCATCGGATAGTTATCGCGGTAACGCCACTTGATCACACCCGTGGCGGGATCAATGGCGGTGAGATGACCATAAGCCTTACCCAGTGTCGCGTAGGAATCGCCCAGGCTGCCACCAAATGAGGGATCGCCGGGATGCATGCCGGCTTCTTCCTTGGACAAGGACATACAGCTCTCAATGACAGGCACATACAGCGTGCCGGTGGTCGGGCTGTAAGCGTAGGTAGTTGAGCCGTTGTTGCCGCCGATAGGACCGGGGCACACCATCTCCGCCAGACCATCAACCGTTGGCACAAACTTCGGATCGATGGTCGGCCGGCCATTGGCGTCGAGTCCCTTGGACCAGTTCATGTTCTCGATGTACTGCGTGCCTCGCAGGTATTTGCCGGTGGCAGCGTCGAGCAAATACACGTAACCGTTACGATTGGCCTGGGACACGGCGCGGA
>JAYUQF010000392.1:0-3459 GCA_043756885.1 Pseudomonadota bacterium | reverse complement strand
CGAAGCCGCGTGGGTCGCTGTTGCCGTCATGGAAGCCGGCAAAGTTGGGGTCGGATTCGCTCCCCCAATTGTGCGTCAGCTCAACCAGTGCGGGGCGTGCAAACACCCATTGCGCGCGTGCGCCAGGATCTGCGGGGATTGTTTCTCCCGCGCCAAGGTAGCCAACAAAATACAGCGAAAATTGCATCGCTTCGAAATCGTAACGATCGAGCAATGTCATGCCGAGCACGTCTTGATAGAAGGCGACGGAGACCTTGGGGTCACGCACCCGCAGCATGGTCTGATTCATGACAAATCCGGCAGTAGGCGAAGCGCTGGCCATAACGGTACTCCGTGGTATTGATTGATCGGGTGTCGGCCCCGCGGCCGGCGACAAGAAATATACTCCGCCTCCGCGCGCTAGGTAGCACTCATCTGGCGTCACCACTAAATCCGCGCCGGCGCGCGCGCCTGGACTCAGTCGATGCGGTCGAAAGCGCGTGGTACGCCTTCGTCGTCCAAGGTCTTTTCCAGCGCCTCATACAGCTCCCCCAGCAAGGGTATGACACGCGCGCGAATGGCATCATGCAGGCAGCGTCGTACGCGTGGTGAGTCGCAGTACTCGACCGTTGCTTGCCACAGAATCCGGCAGGCGGTGACCGGTTGCAGTGGGTTGTCTTCGGGGTCGAGCGCATGGCCCAGCACGCCGGCCAGTCGCACATTGAGCTGAAACAGCTTGAGCTTGAACTTCTCCGCAGCCGCATGTGCGATTGCCACGATGGTGGCATCCTGCTGGCTCTCATCGCTGCCGACTACGCCAATGGCGCCGTCGTTACCATCGCCCGCATTCTTCAGGAACAGCGGTGCGATCGTCATCTCTTGAGTCTGGTCCATGTCGCTGACAACGGCAAAAGCTTGCAGAAACTGGCGCTCGATGGTGCGGCCGATGGGTATGGCTTTTTCGTCGAGTAAGTCGGCCTCGGCGCGCGCTTCACGGGCCTGGGCCGGCGGCGCGCCATCAGCTTCGTGGCGCAATCGCTTGCAGGTTTCGGTACGCAGCGCCCAGATGATGTTTGGCAGGAGCTTCTCGCTGGTCTTACGACAGGCCAGCATGACCTTACGGTGATTGGCTGAATGCCCGCGCCGGCCACCCACTGGCTCGGCCACCCGCGCCTCAACCGCAGCCTGTGCGATGAGTTTAAGCGCACTGCGCAGATTGTCATCCTGGCGTTTGAAACGAACACCCAGACCCACCGGCGTACGCCACATGACTTGCACAGGGACGACTACTTTCTGGCTGCGTCCAGCGTCTAAGCGAACGGAAAATTCGAGTCTCGCGCTGGTGCCTTGTTCCAGTGCTTCGCGCCCGGGTTCAGCCGCCTTCAGATCGATCTTGAGCGACATGCCGGTGCTGCTGATATCCTCGACCGTGCACGCGACGGCAGTGCCTTTACGGTCAATCATGATGGCCGGCAACGAGACGTCGTGTCTTATGCTGCCGCGCCGGCGCCCCCAATCGTCGGGTCGAGTGACTCCTTCTACTTTCTCGTCTATCACGCTGCCGTTGGTTCCGATCGCTTTCGCTGTTAAAGCGGTTTCGCGTCGCCGGTCGCGCCCTAAGGCCCAAACAGGACGGCGAAGCCGGTCTCTAGATGACCCGGCACGATACCACTGGAGCTGCCAGCAATGGAATCACTAGTGCCGCGAAAACATAAATTTGCGGCGGAAAACGGCAGCTGTGACTGCACGCTCGACGAGCGAGCAGCGCGTGGAGATTTCTCGCGACCCTGCGTGGAAGATCGCGGCAAGCTCTGCCGAGCGATTAAAACCATGCGGAGGTTCAAAACGACAGGGCCACGCGGCGCCCTGCCGTTATTGAACGGCTCAGTAGCCTGGTGGAGGTGTCGTTCCCGGCGGCGGATAGTTACCGCCGGCGGGTGGCACGGTCACCGGGCCGCCAGGCGCCTGGCTGGAGTAGGCCGGTGCCGCCGGTGCCGACTGCTGAAAATTGGCGCCACTTGCCGGCACCGGCACCTGATGCCCTTTGGCATACATGCACTGGATATAGCCATCGTCGAACCGCTGTTGTGCGCGATAACCGCTTCCCGAGTAGGAGTCGGTACTGGACGCGCTGCCCAGGATCAAGCCGCTGCCGGCGCCGATAGCGGCGCCTGCGCCAGCGTTGCCCGAGGCAGCGCCGAGCAGCGCGCCCGCCGCTGCGCCTATGGCCGTACCTACTGCAGCGGTGTTGGCACCACTTTCCGAAGCTGCTTGCTGCGGCGTGCGCCCGCCCAGTGTCTGTTGGGCGTAGGTCTGACATGCGTAATCGTCAGCACGAAACTGGTCAAAGCTTGCACCGTTGCCCGGCAAGGCCATCATGCTCGGCCCGCTCGGGTAGGTTGCACAGGCCGCCAGGCTGCCACTGAGGACGACGACGGCGAGGCGCGATGGGTATCTCATAGATGCTCTCCTGCGGAATGGTTCAGCGCGTGGGCGCCGGCTGCACGCTACGGGGGTCAACGCTCACCCAGGGTTGGCTGCAGCTTTGTATGTAAGGGTAATAACCTGCTGGTTTCGGACAGTAATACCAGTTCGAGTTGACCGCGGGTGCGGGCGCCGCGGGTGCCATCTGGCGCTGGATATATACCGGTGGCTCGCGCTGTTCGATGATGACCGGCGGCGGGTTATAAACGTAAGGGCGGTAGGGGTAAAAAAACGGATCCGGTCCCCACCAGAAGGGATCGTTGAAATAGAAGCCAACGCTGCTATGAATGCGGCCGTGCCGGTGACCGTGGCGCGCCACGGCATCGGCGCCGTAGACCACGAGCAGCAGCGCGACTAAGTGCAGCAGCATTTTTCTGTGCATGTTTCGAATGCTCCGTTGATAAATCTGGTTGCAGACGGTATCCATCCTATTGCCGATAGGTAGACGCTGCAGAGACGAATTGGTTGCTTTAATTCCACCACCGGCAAATCGCGGGCGGTGCAGGCCTCTGATTTAACGCAGCGCGATGCTAACGACGGCGGCTAAATACGCGCTGAATCCCGTAGTCCAGCGCCGGCCGCTGGATTTTTTGTGCTGTGATTTGAAGCCTAACTTTGTCGCGCGCCAGCGGCCGTGATGCGCAACACGTCTTCGACGGCCGGTCTCGTCAGTTTTGCACTTTGAATATTTCGTCAACCTCGACTTGCAGCGTCCTTACCAGGCCATTGGTGTGGTGAGCCATGCCGATGACAGCCAGCAACTCGGCATATTGGCCTTCAGTCATGCCCTTGGCACGCGCCGCTGCGGTATGGGAGTGAATGCAATACTCGCAGGAGTTGGCAACCGAGACGGCGATATAGATCAATTCTTTGGTCAAGGGATCAAGTGCGCCCGGCGCCATCACCGCTTTTGCGCTCTCCCAGGTGCGTTTTAATTGGTCGGGATTGTGCGCGAGGGCTTTCCAGAAATTATTGATGAAATCCGTCTTGCGCGTT
>JAYUQF010000391.1:0-3464 GCA_043756885.1 Pseudomonadota bacterium | reverse complement strand
GTCGCCGCGGCCTGGGCGGCTCTCGGTTGGCGACTGGGTCGCGTGCACGATGCCGGGCAGACTCCCGCTTGAGCGGCCAGGGCAAGCGGTCCGAGATCGAGCCGTCAGGTGAAAAATGTTGCGAGCGTGCTCGTGAGCAGCGCGACGGGAGACAGTATGGGTGCGCTGTACCGCGAACATTCGCGATGCGTGCTAACCACCCTCATGCGCCTGCTCGGCAGCACGGTCGGTCGCAATCAGCGGCGAATTCAGATTTGCGATTAACAAACTTGGCGCTGTAGGTTCCTGTCCCACGCGCACTCGGTTACGCAGCCGGCAACCGGTGCCGTATCGCCAACTTTTTCAAGTTTACTTGCGTGTATCCGTCGGCCTGTCCATCGGATGCCGGCCGCCTTCTTCGTACCACCGGCGGTATTGGCCCCACCACATTTCAGCGCGTAACTTCGCACGCTTGCGCCGTTCTTTGGTCGCGGTGTTTTCAGTACCAATGAAAAACTTCACCTGTGTGCGCCGTCCGTCGGGCAGTTGCGCTGCGCAGACGATGGCGTGCTCCAATACTCCATCAGCACGGCGCTGCTGGGTGTGCTCGTAAGGGCCCTTGCCGCGCAGTTTAAATTTACGACCCGCCAGGATCTCCAAACGCCACTTCGCGGCAGCGCGATGGGCCGCCGCTATATTGCCCTTGAAAGTGCTATAGCTGTAATGCTTGCTAAAGCGCTCGCCATTTAAACTCACGCGCACCTGCAACGCGTCGGGTGAGGGGTAGCTGATCCCTGGCCATCCACTAACAATCTCGCGTGGCGCATGTTGAGGTCTTTTTTTCCACTTGGCAGGCATTTCGTTTCTTCCTTCCACTTCAGTGCAGGCGCCAGCACGCGAGTGCCGGCTGACGCCGCTACTTAAATAGCTTAATCATTGACGATGAGTTTCAACGCGTCACGATGGGCCAAGAGCTTGGCACCAGTCTTAGATTGAACCACAGTAACAGCGTCGCAGTGCGCCGGTTGTGCGCGCGAGAATGTCAGTCGCGCCGCAGGAACTAGGCTGGCTGACTGGACTGGCTCACGCGAACGTCGGCGCGTTGCGAAATGATGGCCCAAAACTGCCTCGGCGCCAATATGCATACATCGGGACATAAGGCTTTTCTAAACTGCAGCGATGATTTTGTACCCGCTATGACGCTGAGCCCGAGGCCAAAGACCCTGGCTGTTGAGGTAGGGCGTCGTTTAAGCCGCGCTGAACTGCCGGCCGACAGTATTGAGCTGGCGCGCTATCTGCTCGGTAAAGTGGTGGTGCATGCGCATCCCGCCGGGCGGTTGGCGGGGCGTATCGTCGAGACCGAAGCTTAGGACCCGGGTCAAAATTATCTCTACATTCGGCTGTTCCTGAGCGGCTGCTGCTGCGTTGCAATTTTTGGCAATAGCCCCGCTATTGCCTGCAAATCGCGCCTGGCAAGCAACCGCTCAGGATCACCCTCGGTGTTGACGAGATTATTCTGACCAGGGTCCTTATCCTCCCGGCGATCCGGCTTGTCATGCTTATCGTGGCCGCACCGCGCGCAACGCTTCGCTGTTCCGGATCCGTGGCCATTGTTATGTTTATTTTGTTTACGGCAGCTGGAATATGTTGAACGTCTCCAGTGCACACGAAGGGCAGGGCGCAGGGGTGCTCATACGCGCCCTTGAGCCCGTGCAGGGCACGCAGATCATGCAGGGTCTACGTGGTGTGGCGCGATGGACCGATCTTGCGCGCGGGCCAGGTCGCCTCGCGCAAGCCTTGAGCATTGAACGTCATCATGATGGTTTGGATCTGTGTCGCTCGACGCGCCTGTGGCTGGCCATGGTGGACACGAAGTGCCCGAGCCCGGCACCAGCGTACGTATCGGCATCAGTCGCGCCGTCGACCAGCCATGGCGTTTTTATGAACGGGGTAATCCCCACGTCAGTGGGCCAGCGCGCATGCGCAGCTGAGTGGATGTGTGTGGCGTGTCAGGGTTTATTGCCCCGGATTCAAATACTCGCTCGCCAGGTCGACCGTCGCGCGTTTGCCGAGGTGGATGTAATTCTCTGCCAGCCAATGTTCAGCCGTGGCGCGGCCGCGATCGCGCAAGTCGGTCAGAAAGTGCCAGTCGGCATTGACCTTGCTAGCCGCGCCGAGTGAATTGAGCGCATCGTCGGCACGAATCGAATGGACCAGCACGTGGCGTAACTTGGCCCGGTACTCATCTTTTATCCAACCGTCTTCCAGCAGTTTGGTCACAAAAGCGACCGCGCGGAATTCTTTCAACAAGGCCGCGTTAAACGTGATTTCATTCACGCGGTCGGTTATCTCGGCCGCGCTTTTGGGAATGTCAGCGCAGAAGATTGGATTGATGTGCACCACCACCACATCGCGGCTGCTGGTCTCGTAGAACAGCGGGAACAGCGAGGGATTACCCATATAACCGCCATCCCAATAAAACGCGCCATCAATCTCAATAGCCTGGAAGAGGAACGGTAAACAGGCAGACGCCAGCACCGCTTCAATAGTGATCTGAGCGGTATTAAAAATGCGCACATTGCCGGTGCGGATATTGGTCGCACTCAGGAACAACTTGCTGGACTTGCAGTGCTGCAGCTCATCAAAATCAACACAAGCGGCCAATACGTCGCGTAGCGGATTGAGGTTGCGTGGGTTTAATTGATAGGGGGAGAAGGTGCGCGTCAGGCTCTCAAAAGTGGTGTAAGCCCAGCTCTGCTCAGCCGGCACGCCCAACAGTTTTTCGACGGGTGTGAGGGCGAGCGGACTATAGGGCGCAGCGCTGCGACTCACACGCTGCCAGAAATCGTGCAAAGCCTGGCGCGCGCCGTCGGGCCCGCCGCGCATTTTGCCGTAGGCATAAACCACTGCATTCATGGCGCCGGCGCTGGTCGCGGAGATGCCGTCGAAGGATAGTCGGCCATCTTCCAGCAGGTGATCGATGACACCCCAGGTAAAAGCGCCGTGGGAACCGCCCCCCTGTAAGGCGAGATTGATACTGCGGGTTTCATCGTGACTCATGAACTCGACTCCGGAAGCAGGGGGGTGACTTGCTGGGCGCTGGGCGGCGGCACGATGATAGCCGCTTAGGACCCTGGTCAGAATAATCTCGTCAACACCGAGGGTGATCCTGAGCGGTTGTTTGTCGGGCGCGATTTGCAGGCAATAGCGGGGCTATTGCCAAAAATTGCAACGCAGCGGCAGCCGCTCAGGAACAGCCGAATGTAGAGATAATTTTGACCAGGGTCCTAAGCTGCAATTTGCGGAGGTCGGGTCGAGTGGTGCGCCATACGGACAGCTGTCAAACCAAGCCCTGCAGCGCTGCCGCCTCCTGCCGCGCGCGCTCAGGGCTGCCGAGCAATTGGCGATTAAGTCCGATGCGTTTAAACCAATAGTGCAAGCCGAGCAGATCGGTGAAGCCCATACCGCCGTGTACTTCGGTCGCG
>JAYUQF010000390.1:0-3467 GCA_043756885.1 Pseudomonadota bacterium | reverse complement strand
CTCAAACAACGCACCGGCGCGCACATCGGTATCGCCGCCCAGGCCGGCGTGGAAGGTGCGGATCGGCTGCTCAAAGACGGTGAGCGTGTTGAATTTGGCCAGCGCCATGTGCAGGTACGCAGCACCGCAGGGCATACCGACGGTTGTCTGACCTTCGTGCTCGATGATGAAAGCATGGCCTTCACTGGCGACGCTATCTTGATCCGCGGCTGCGGTCGCACTGATTTTCAGCAGGGCAGCGCGGCACGTCTCTATCAATCGATCCGCACCCAGATTTTTTCGCTGCCCAATAACACGCGTCTGTATCCCGCCCACGACTACAACGGTTTGACCGTCACCAGCGTGGCCGAGGAAAAGCGCTTCAATCCACGCTTTGGTGGTCAGATCAGCGAATCGGATTTTGTCGGATATATGAACAACCTCGGCTTGCCCCATCCGAAAAAGATTGACGTGGCGTTGCCGGCCAATCTGCGCAGCGGCCGGCCGGCCGACGGCCAGTTACCGGACAACACACCGAGTTGGGCACCGCTCACCTACACCTTTGCCGGACTATGGGAACTCGACCCGTTGTGGTTGGAAGAACACCGCAACGCGGTACGCGTGCTCGATGTGCGTGAAGTTGACGAATTTAACGGGCCGCTCGGCCATATTGAAGGCGCTGAACTCATTCCGCTCGGTGAACTCGCCACACGCGTCAATCAAATCAAAAACGACAAACCGCTGGTAACAGTCTGTCGCGCCGGCGGCCGCTCCGCCCAAGCCATCGTCATCCTGCGTCGCGCCGGCCGCACCGAAGCCGCTAATCTGGCCGGTGGCATGTTGCGCTGGCGTGCCCAAGGTTATGCAGTGGTAGGCGGATCATCGAGTTGAGCATCCCGCACAACCCATCCGCGCCTTCCCAAGGCAGTACCGGCGCCGACGTCGAATCAGTGTGGCGCGATCGGGTTTGCGGTATGACCGTGCGTGACACTTCACCCCACGTTTTCGAATACCAGGATACGACCTATCGTTTCTGTAGCGCTGGCTGTCTAAGCAAGTTTGTTCAACAACCGCAGCACTATCTGCAAGCACCCAGTGATCGCGTCGCCGCTGTAGCGCTCGGCAGCATCTATACCTGTCCCATGCATCCTGAAGTGCGCGAGCCGGGTCCGGGCAGTTGCCCTTTGTGTGGCATGGCACTGGAACCGCAGATGCCCAGTCTCGATGAGGGCGACAACCCTGAGCTGCGCGATTTCAGCCGGCGTTTCTGGTGGACTTTACCCTTTAGCGTCATGGTGATGGCACTGGCCATGGGCGGGCACTATTTCACCGCGGTGTCGGCGCAGATGCTCATGCGCATCGAGTTTGTTCTCACGCTGCCGGTGGTGTTGTGGGCCGGCGCACCGCTATTTGTGCGCGGTTTTTTATCGCTCGTGCATCGCAGTCTCAATATGTGGACCTTGATCGCACTGGGTGTGAGTGCTGCTTTCGGCTTTAGTGTCGTAGCGTGCCTGGCGCCTGGGTGGTTGCCCACTGCGTTCCACAGCATGGGGGTGGTGCCGGTCTATTTTGAATCGGCTGCCGTGATCGTGTCACTGACCCTGCTCGGCCAGATGATGGAACTGAAAGCACGCGGTGCTACCGCCGACGCCATCAAGTCGCTGCTGCGCCTGGCTCCCCAGAGCGCCCATCGTCTCGATGATGAGGGGCGCGAAACCGACACCGCCCTGGCGGCGGTTATGGTCGGAGATCGCTTGCGCTTGCGACCCGGCGAACAGGTCCCGGTTGATGGCGTGATACTCGAAGGTCACAGTGCGGTCAACGAAAGCATGCTCACCGGTGAGCCATTGCCGGTCAGTAAAAAACCGGGTGATCGTGTTATCGGTGGCACTCAAAACACCACGGGTACGCTGGTAGTGCGCGCACAAAAAGTTGGCAACGACACGGTCCTGGCCAACATCGTGCAGCTGGTTGCCCATGCCCAGCGATCTAAAGCCCCCTTGCAACGTCTGGCTGATCGCGTCGCTGCCTATTTTGTCGTCGCTGTGGTGCTGTGTGCCGTGGTGAGCCTGCTGGGCTGGGGATTATTCGGCCCGGAGCCACGTTGGGTGCACGGCCTGGTGAGTGCGGTGGCGGTGTTGATCATCGCCTGTCCCTGCGCACTCGGTCTCGCTACCCCGATGTCGATCATGGTGGCGACCGGCCGGGCCGCCCAACACGGGGTGCTGTTCCGCGACGCGGCCGCAATCGAAGCGCTGCACGGGGTCGACACCTTGGTGATCGACAAAACCGGCACACTCACCACCGGTATCGCGGCCCTGACCGGCATCGTTGCGCTGCCGGGCTTCGCCCAGAACGATGTGCTGGCCGGCGCGGCGAGCCTTGATCAACACAGCGAACACCCGCTCGCCCGCGCCTTGGTTGCTGCTGCGGGTGAGCGGCATGCGCCCTTACAGGCTGTCAGCGATTTCATTGCCAAGCCCGGACGGGGTGTTTGCGGGCGCGTCGTTGCGCGTGACGCGGCTTTAGGCAACGCCGCACTGATGGCGGAACAGGGCATAAACATCGATGCGCTGCATGACGAAACACAAGCGCTTGCGGCGAGTGGTGCGACGGTGATTTATTTCGCCATTGATGGCCGTCTCGCTGGCTTGTTGGCCCTGGCCGATACCATTAAAACCACCACTGCGCCCGCACTCAGCTCGCTGCGTGCAGCGGGCTTGCGCATCATCATGGCCAGCGGCGGTAGCGCCGCAAGTGTCGCGCGTGTGGCTGACATACTGGGCATCGACGAGTTTCATGCCAACATGCTGCCTGCACACAAGCTCGCGCTGGTTGAACGTCTGCAGGCCGATGGCCATGTGGTTGCCATGGCCGGCGACGGCATCAATGATGCACCGGCCTTGGCCCGCGCTGACGTTGGTATTGCGATGGGCACCGGTACGGACATTGCCATGCACAGTGCAGCGGTCGCCCTGCTGAAAGGTGATCTGCGCGGCATTAACACCGCCCGCGTCTGCGCCCGCGCGACCCTGGCCAATATGCGCCAGAACCTGTGGTTCGCTTTTGCCTACAACGCCCTGGGCGTGCCGCTTGCAGCCGGCGTGTTATACCCTTTTACCGGTTGGTTGTTGTCGCCCATGGTGGCGGCATTGGCGATGAGCTTGAGTTCCGTATCTGTGATCAGCAATGCATTACGTTTGCGCAACGTGCCGCTGTAATTCGACCAGCCGGATAAGACCGGCCGTTGATAAACAAAGTTTGAGTATGTATCGCGAGCACGCGACAGTGCGCGTGGCTAGCGCAGTAACTGCAGCAGAGTTCCTTAAGTAGATCCCCATATAGCTGCTCACACAGCTGCTTGTTACGCTCCTTCGCAATCCTCGAGCTCGGAGGACTTTATGCAAGCACGTGTCCATGGTTTTTTTGATCCCGCCACGTTTACCATCACCTATGTGGTCGCCGAACCAACCGGCGATCATTGCGCA
>JAYUQF010000389.1:0-3467 GCA_043756885.1 Pseudomonadota bacterium | reverse complement strand
CTCAGGGTCTGTCACTTGAGACGGCGGGCAGCATCTATCACGGCGCTATATCGGACCAGGCCATCGCAGGCTACCTGGTGATCTCGATCCCGGTCATCGCCACCGCAATTATCAAAGGCGGCGAGGTGGCATTTCAGGCAGTGACCGGCATGGGCGCCATTCAATCAGCTGCGTCCAGCGAAGGAGCCAACACTTCAAAGGGGCTTGTCACCCAGGATGCTGTGTCCTTCGACCAGCAACAGCTCGCGCCGAACCGCACCTCGGCATACATGTCCAGTACGACTGATGCGCACGGCACGACCATCCAGGGCGCTGGTGCGGATGCCGGGGTATTTCGCTACCAGGCGACTATGAGTAGGCTGGCCAGCACGTTCACCTTCACCGAGCGGCAGGCGAATGCCATGGGTGAAAGCGCTCGTGAAGCCGAGACGCTCGCCCTTACTGAACGCGAGGCCATGCAACGTAGCCAGGCTACTGCGCTCAGTCGCGCTTTGGGCATCCAGGAGGGCTTCGAGAAGTCCCAATCGAGAACCGGGGGAGTAAGCGCCAGCGATGGCGGTTCCACCACCACGCAGATGCAAACACTGAATGCTGTCGCTCGTGACGTGAATCGCCGGCTTGGGATGAGCGATGACTCAACAGTCGGCAAAAGCATTACGGCATCCGCATCTGTCGGTGCCGGCATTCCGCTTACGCAAATCGGTGCTCAGGCCAGTGCAGAGGGTCGGCAGATCGACCAGCAAACACTCCTGAGCGCCCACGACTACGCCCGCCGCGCAGTCGAATCGGCACAACTCACGGAGGCTACCGCTCTAGTCAAAGATTTCAAATCATCCGACGCCTACCAGTGGGCGCGCAGCGGCCGAACGACCTCAACTTCAAGCTACGACTCATCTTCCCGAGACGCCACCGAACAGCAAGTTTCAAGCGACAAAGCCTACGTCCAAGCAAAAGACCTGGCACGTACTGCACAGTTCATGCGCGAGTGGAGCAGCGGCACACAGACCGACTTCACCAACTACGCGGCCCAGCGACTGGCCGAACGCGGGCTCTTGCGCGAAGAAGATCCAGTAAATTTGCAGCGAGCAATCACGGAGATTGCCTACACCTACGCCCGGGGAGGAAGCGCTGTGACTGGTTATGTGCCCTCCGATAGCCCACTGGGACCTAACAGACCGCTTACTGAAACGATGGGCTGGCCAACGTCCTCGTTGCGCGGCCAATTTCAGGATCAGGTTCGCGGTGGCGACGACAGTGCAATACGAACACAAGCCACCAGCAACGACGCCGAGAGCCTGGCCCGTCAGACCCGTGCGGGATTGCTACCCGGCGAAGCCGTCCCCGATGACCTGTCAGGTCGGGTCAGGAAAAGCACAGAGGGAACGGTGAGCATTATCGACAAAGGCCAGCGTCAACTTGCAGAGGATGCAGGAGCCCTGAGCGCCAACTACGAAAAAGCGGTCCGCGCCGAAACAATCAGCCCAAACCACGGTGGAAGCCAAGCCGTCTGGGACTCGGTCGGCGCCAACGCCGACCGACCAAATATCGGCAAGCCGCCGAAAATCGCGCCCAACGTCAACGGGGATATGGCGGACGAAGGCACGCCCCTAACAGCCACGAAGCCAAACGTACCGAACACTCGCTAAAACTAGCGCCAAAGGATTAAAGCGGGCGAGGGCAGTACGGACTTCCAATGGCCGAGGGAAGCGTTGATGAACTAATCTTCACCTCGATCTCGGAACGCGCCAATTTCGAGGCTCCCAAGCCCATTTTTCGTTATTCGACCCGGCCACCTGTTTACGCATGACCGCGCCGCGCGTTTTGCAGAAAAGTCCCGCGTTTGTGAGCGTCCATGACAGTCAACGGATTCGCACTCAGAATTTCCAAGTGTTAAACCAACCTGAATCTGCATCCAGATGGTAGACAAGAACGTTTTCAACCCCAAAGCCTGCCCATAGCTCCGACTCCTTTGTCCATTCTTCAACGTCGTTCGGTACCATAATCCAGCAAATAGCACAGACCGCGACTAACGGCACGCGACCTCTCAAGGCCGCACTCAGAAATTGCTTAGCAACATCGTGGTCTCGAATCAGCTGATGCCCCCTTTGCAACTTAAAGGCAAAGCACCACAATCTGAATCTAGAAGCGTCAGCATCTAATGGACAATTGTCAAGCAAACTCACGAGGTCGTTAGGGCATATGCGCACCGAAAATGCTGCAGGCAAAGCAGTCGCACGCCGTAACCGGTAACTCCGCGGCGCCCTGTTCACATTCCCCGACGAGGCGCAGATTGTCCCCAACTAAAAAGGGTGGGGCGAGCGATGAAAAAGACGAAGCGACGGCCACGTGAGGATGAAGCGGCCTTGCGAGGATTATTCGCTCGGCATGCCGCCAGCGGATTATCGACGGGTGCGTTCTGCGCCAAGGCCGGCGTGAGCAGCAAGAGTTTTTATCGTTGGCGTTCGGGACTGATCGGCTCGGCCACCAAGCCGATCGTCACGACGACGGCGGCGAGCGCCAAGCACCCAACGAGCGGGTTCATCGATTCAGGCGGATTACGTACGCTAGGCAATTCACGTGTTGAGATGCGCCTCGATCTCGGCGGCGGAGTGTTGCTGCATCGGGTGCGCGAGTAATGTTTTTCGCCGAAGGCCAGATCAAAGTTCTTCTCCATGGACAACCGACCGACATGCGCCGGTCATTCGATGGGTTGAAAGCGCTCACGCGACATGCGGTGGGGCACGATCCATTAGATGAGTCGCTGTATGTTTTCGTTAATCGACGTGGAACCTAAGTACGGGTTTTATATTTTTACCGCAGTGGCTTCTGTGTTTGGAACAAACGTCTAGAGGCCGGTCGCTTCATTAGTGATTGGCGACGCGTACGCACGCACGAGATGAATTGGACGGCCTTGAAGTTGTTATTAGAAGGCATAGAACCGGGGCGACAACGCAAACGTTATCATCACGTGATGCATGAAAATAATTTCGTCATAACGTAGCCGTTACGCACGACCTTGAGATAAAATGCACGCATGCCGCATGCCGCATGCCGCATGCCCTCTCCATCGAACCTGAGACGCCGACGAATATCGCCTCGTTGAGCGGTGAAGCGATGATGGCGTTAGTGCAGTCACAAGCACTCACCATCGCAGAGTTGAAACAACAACTCGAATGGTTCAAGGGCCAAATCTTTGGTAGCAAGCGTGAGCGCTATGCGCCAACACCCGATCCGATGCAAATGCATTTAGGCGAAGTGTTTCCCGTGCCTGAGTCGGTGGCCGAAACGCGTCAGAGCGTTCCTGCGCACACGCGGCGCGTAGTGAGGACAGATCTGGCACGTGCCGAGGAGACGGTCCCGTTCTTCGATGAGTCACGCGTGCCGGTGGAGACCATCAACGTCATCGACGCGGAGATCAAAGCTCTTCATGCCGATGAGTACGACGTGATTGGCGAGAAGGTGAGCTA
>JAYUQF010000388.1:0-3470 GCA_043756885.1 Pseudomonadota bacterium | reverse complement strand
TAACAGGGCCTGCGCGGCGAGGTCGTGGCGACCAGCGGCCGCCGTAAGTGCGCTGATAGCGCCGGGAGTATCGTGGGCGTTGAGCGCCGTAATCGCCGGAGCCACCTCAGCTGAAAACCAGACGACATCGCGATAGGGAAATCTGCTGAGTTCATCGGTCTGACTGGACCGCAGCAAGGCCCTGAGTTCGCCGCTTGGAAGTATCCCATTCAGGGTCAAGGACGCGCCGCTAGCGACATCTTGGCCTTGCCTCTGAGGCACGGCTGAGACGGCTCCTATTGTCTGACTACTGACGCCGAGGGCCGCCGCTATAACGAGAAGAGTCTTGGCGCGCATGCTGGTGGTTAGCTCCTCAATGCTGGTCAGGTCACAACGTGCCGCGATGGGCGTTATTTGTTTGCCACTACTCCGGCGCTGATTCGACGCATTTGTCGGCGCAGCAGCAAAAAGCTGCGCAAATCAGGCGCGCCACCGCGGAAAACGGAGCGAAAAAAAAGCCCGCGATCACGGCGGCAGTGCGAAACACCGTATCAAAAGCCGCAATAAACGCCTCGCGCGCGGCGGTGCCAACAGCGCGCCCCGTACTTTCGAGCGCCTGCATCATCCGCATGCAGGCCGACGCACCGATCACGACGCCAACGGTACGCGTGACCATCGAAGTTTTGGGACACCCACGCTTCTCTGCATGCTGCGGCACGGCGGACAAATCAATTGGTGGGTGTCCCCGATTCCCGCCCCCGATTCCCGCCCTCAGGCCGATCCAGATGCGCGTTGGATCTTCGTCACCGACCAACTCGACACGCACCGCTCGGTATCGCTCGTCGAGTTGGTTGCCCAACGCTGTGGGCTCAAAGAGCCCCTCGGCATCAAAGCCAAGACCGGGATCCTCAAGTCCAAGCAAACGCGCCGCGTGTTTTTGCAAGATCCCTCGCATCAGATCAGCTTTGTGTACCCCCCCGCGACACTGCTCGTAGCCCAACCAACTCGAGATCTGGTTCTCGATCCTCGCTCGACGGCTGCTCAAGCGCGCCAGCTTTACTTCGCTCGACGACCTGCGAACCCGCGTACTCGACTTCATCGACTACTTCAATAACGTCCTCGGCAAGCCGTTCCGCCGGACCTATACCGGCAGGCCGCTCGAGGCATGATTTTTGCACACGGAGCGGCACTTCAGCCGAGCACATCTAGGTCGTCTTGGCAAAGCGCTGTTCCGCCGATAGTGCTTCCAATCGATCGCGGGCCTGCATCGCGATCATCCACTGCGGGTACTCGGGTGGCAATGCGCTGGCCTTATCCAGATGCTCCAACTGCGATGCATCGAGCGTGAGCGTGGGTGCGGCCAGGTTATCTCTCAATTGCGCTTCGTCGCGCGCGCCGATGATTACGCTGGTCGTTACCCGTTGATGCAATAACCAGGCGAGGGCCACCCGTGCCACGGACACCTGGTGTGTCTGGGCCACCTCGGCTAGGGCGTCCAACACAACATAGGCGCGCGTCTTGTCGATTGGCGGAAAATCAAAACTTGTGCGGCGCGCACCGTCAGGCCCTTTGTGCTCCCGTGAGAACTTGCCACTGAGAAAGCCGCCGGCCAGTGGACTCCAGATCAGCAAGCCCACTTGCTCCGACACCATCAGCGGGCACAGCTCGCGTTCGAGATCGCGGCCCGCGATCGAATAGTAGGACTGGATGGTCTCGAAGCGTGCGAGGCGATCTCGCTCGCTCAGACCCAGCGCCTTCATCAGCTGCCAGGCCGCCAAGTTCGAGGCACCGATGTAACGCACCTTGCCTGCGCGCACCAAGTCATCGAGCGCACGCAAGGTTTCATCCCACGGCGACAGTGCGTCGTAGCCATGGATCTGATACAGATCGATGTAGTCGGTACCCAGCCGCTCAAGACTGGCATCCACCGAGTTCATGATGTGGCCACGCGACAGGCCAACCGCATTCGGCCCCGGCCCGACCCGCCCACGCACCTTGGTGGCGAGCACCACGTCTTTCCGATGCGTGCCCAGTGTCTTACCCAGAATCCGCTCTGCGCGCCCTGCCGAGTAGGTATCCGAGGTGTCGAAAAAATTGATCCCCGCATCCAGACACAGGCCCACCAGACGATCCGCCTGCGCTTGTGCAGTCTCGCCAATGACCCCGTACATGCCGTCCCCACCGAAGGTCATCGTCCCGAAGCACAACTCCGAGACCCGCAGACCGGTTCTACCCAACTGTCGATAATTCATCTCAGTCTCCTTGTTTGAACGATCGTCACTTGTACGACAATCAGGCGCGCCAAGTACAGTCGTTCAAGGGGTCGACGTTCAAGGGGTCAGAGTCGTTGAAGCGACACGGTCCCGAAACTCGCGGCTCTTCCTGTCGCCACCGTGGCTTTGTTTGGTCACACGGCGGCCGAGAACCTGAGTGGCCTCGACGATAAAAGCCTGGTCGCCGAGTGGTTCACCGCGTTCGGTGGCCCGTCGCAACGCGCACAGCTCATCGTCCACCAGAGTATGAGAGAACAGGGCTCGATAGGCACTCTGACACGCCTGACGATTACGCCCCAGTTTCGCGTAGACCTCGTGCTTGGTGAGCAAGGCGCAGGTCGTACCGAGTGCATTGCTGCGATAGCTTGACCAGTGATATTCCTCCGGGAAATTTGTCATGTCAGCTCTGACCGGGTTTAGCTCTATGTAGCGCATGCACGTTAGAAAATAACGCTCTGTTTGCACCAATGCAGCCTTGAATCGTCCTTCCCACAACGTGCCGCTGCGTGCGTGCCGGCCATTGAAATACCGCACATATCTACGGCCAATATTTTGCATCATGACGGACACCGCATCGCGTAGAGCAGGTGTCAGTAATAGGTGCACGTGGTTGGTCATCAAGACATACGCGTGGATAGCGCAGCCATGACGGGCGGATGCTTCGGCGAGACATTCCAGGTAACAGCGGCGGTCGTCGTCACCGACGAATATCGCTTGGCGGTTGTTGCCGCGCTGAACGACATGCTGGGGTAGATTGGGTATGAAATTTCTGGGTAGACGAGCCATAGCGCAAATCCTTTTGCGAAACGATTGTCTGGCCGAGCTTGGCCGCATCTTCGCGCGTTTTCAAGTTAGCGACGCCGAGGTCAATTGCTGTGCTCCTTTGACCAGGCGTCCTGCTGTCAAGAACACATAATCATGCGTCTGTCCTTAGAACGAGACCATCTTGAATCGAGGCTCAGCGACCGGTAGTCGGCCCGGGCACGGTGTCAGCATCTTCGAAGCGCATTCACGCGCGGTTTCTATCTGGCACGCGCCTATATCAATTACTCTGACCCCTTGACGCACAAGTTCGCGCGCTAGCTCAGGCGCCTTTGTTAGGCAGATGTCGGTATATCAGCGCGGCACTTCGAGTTTAAAAGCGACGGTCACGCGTAAACCACCGAAGGCTCGGCTTGGCGGGCGGCCGACGTGTTCGATGGTTGAATCAAAAAACAA
>JAYUQF010000387.1:0-3476 GCA_043756885.1 Pseudomonadota bacterium | reverse complement strand
TCGACTCGGCGATGCTGTGCGCCTTGTAGCCCGACTCGGTGGATACATTGGCCGCACCAACGATCCGCACCCAGGACACCAAATCATGTGGCACGGCTATTCGCAACTGCAATCGCTGTGCGAAGGCCTCTCCCTCAGACACTGGATTTCGAATTAGCAATACTTATGGGTAAAGGGCAGCCCTAGCGTGTGCCGCCGGCTTTAGGGCGCACGTACAGCACCAGAGCGTGATCGACCAGCTCGTAGCCAAGCTCGGCGACAATGTCACGCTGGCGACGCTCGATTTCTTCGTCGAAAAATTCGATGACCTCACCGGTATCGAGGCGCACCATATGATCGTGGTGAGATTCCTTCGCCACCTCAAACACCGCGTGCCCGCCGTCGAAGTTATGTCTCTGGACCAGGCCAGCAGCCTCGAATTGGGTCAAGACCCGATAGATTGTGGCCAGCCCGACATCTTCACCCGCTTCAATGAGCGCTTTGTACACGTCCTCGGCACTCATGTGGCGATCGGTATTGACCTCCAGAATTTCCAGGATACGAAGCCGCGGCAAGGTCGCCTTAAGGCCCGCTCGTTTGAGTTCCCGCGTATCCATGGACAATCCACATTCCCAGATCAAAAGTTGGATGGGAGGATAGCACCTTCGCGCCCGCGCAAGCCGCTGTGCTAGGATCCTTACTGGCGGCACAACCACAACAAAAATGCAGTAATTTGACCTCGACTGCGGTCTTTGACTGCAACATTGATACAAGCCTCAGTCTCCGCCACCACGCGCCAGAGATTTCATTGCAAGCGACACGTCATGCGTATATCCCTACTGCCAGCCTTGGTCATCACCCTCATACTCGGTGGCTGTTCGGCGCCGCGCCTGCCTTTCTATCGGCTACCGTCGGTGGGCGACCTGCCATTTGTCCACAAAATCGACGTGCAGCAAGGTAATGTCATTACCCAGGAAATGCTTGGCCAACTGCGCCAGGGCATGGAGAAAAAAAAGGTTCAGTTCGTGATGGGCTCGCCCATCATCGTGGACACCTTTAACGCTGATCGCTGGGACTACGTTTACACTTCTCAGTTGCGTGGAGGCGAAGTCGAGCGCCGGCACGTGACCCTGATATTCGCCGACGGCAAACTCGTTCAAGTGGGCGGTAACGTGAAACCTGCGGCGGGCGAGATCGAAGTTGAATTGCATAACGACACTACCGTCGATGTGCCTAAGGGGCGCCGCCGCGGCATGATGGCCCGCATCAAACAAACAATTCCTTTCACCGGTGACGAGGAAGAAAAGCCGGCCAAAGGCGATAAAGCCAAACAGGCCAAGAGCGACGACAAAGGCAGTACCGCCGTCGCGGACAGCGCCGAAAAAACCGGCGACAAACCTGCCGAGGCCACCAAGTTGGCCGACAGCAGCAAAGCAGCAAGTGTTGCAGTCCCGGAAGATCCGGAGGCAGAAAAGGCCGCGCCGGCTCCCATTGAAAATCCCTACGAAAATATCCAGTCCGCACCCGGCGAAGATGTTGTAGAAGTGCCGGATGCACCCCGCAGGCGGCATAAAAAGGGCGTCGCGACGCGCGTCTTAAACGTCTTTGGTCTTGCCGAAGGCGACTACGTGCAGCCTACCCCGCCGGAAAAGCCACAAGAACCGCTGGTTAAACGTCCGGAACCAGAAGAATAAGCGGGCGCTAGCTTGGCCTTAGATGGTGCGCGTGCGTGGGCGCTTACCGCGACGACGACGGATGAGCTTCGGGTCGTCAGCCAGCGGCCGATAAATCTCGATGCGATCGCCCTGCGCCACAACAGTGTCCTGGTCGCTGAGCACCCCGAAGATCCCAAAGCTGGCGAGCGCCAGTTGCGACACCGATAAACGCTCATGCACCCGCGCCCGCTCAAGGGCCGCGCGTACCGTGGTGCCAACAGGGACGTCCAGGGTCAGCGTCCATTGCTCCTCAGGCGTGGCATAAACCACTTCAACACGCGTGCGATCAGCGCCCATAAATTACATAAGCCCGGGTCTTGAAGGCATCCACCAAAGAATCGGCGATGGGCTTAAACGCTGTCGCAAAGAGCTTACCCAGCAGCTTGCCACTGAACTCAAACTCCATTTCAAGACGAACCATGCTGCCGCCATCGGCGGGTTCAAAATACCAATACCCCTGCAGCTTCGAAAAGGGGCCATCAACCAGGGCGAGTGAAATCGCGCGCGCCGATTCGAGCCGATTGTCAGTGGTGAAACTTGCGTCCAGTGGCCCCTTTTTCAGGTGCAGACGGGCACGCATTCGCTGCGGCTCCTGCTGCAGGATCTCGCTCGCAACACACCAGGGCAGAAAATCAGGGTAGGCCTCTACATCATTCACCAAATCAAACATCTGCGCAGCAGAAAACGGCACGAACGTCATGTGCATGACAGTGGTCATGCCCGCGACCTGCGACGCGCATCAGCGATAGGGCGATGATTGGGCCGCGCAGACGCGCGCGGCCGAACAAAAAAAACCTTCATAGCCCGGTATTTTCGAAGATTGTGCGCGGACCCACAAGAACTCACGCGTAAGCACCGTTACGCAACATCCGACAGCGCATCGGCGCAGATAAACATCTGCCATCGGCCTGTGCGGCAAACGATGGCGCTATACTGCGCGGCCTGCACCGAGCCACCAGCCAATAATTTCCAGCGCGACCATGAGCGGTAAGACCAGCAAAGCCAAGCAGCAGCCGAGTTCGATCGCGCAGAATCGCAAGGCGCGCCACGATTTCACGATTGAGGATACGTTTGAAGCCGGTCTGGTATTGGAGGGCTGGGAAGTGAAAGCTGTGCGCGCGGGCAAAGTGCAGTTGCGCGACGCCTACGTGCAGTTCAAAAACGGCGAAGCCTTTATGTTTGGTGCCCTGATCAATCCGCTGCCCTCGGCCTCAACCCACGTCAACCCTGACCCACAGCGTTATCGCAAGCTGCTCATGCATCGCACTGAGCTTGACCGCATGATGGGCGCTATTGAACGCAAGGGCATGACTGCCGTAGCCCTCGCGATGTACTGGAAAAACGGACGAGTCAAAGCGCAGATCGGTTTGGCGCGTGGCAAAAAGCAGCACGACAAACGCGCCTCAGAAAAGGAGCGCGACTGGGGCCGCGAAAAAGGCCGGATCCTGAAGGGCAGCCGCTAAACCCCCGCCATCGAGCTCCAGCCCCGTAGATGCGAATTCATTCGCACACTGCCCCCCGCTACATTTACTGATCCGCTATGCAATGTGCGAATAAATTCGCTCCTACAGGTATTTCGCCTTGCGCGCCGGCATTGCTGTACACTCGTCGCTCTCTTGAACCCTGGGGGCGTCACGGTTTCGACGTGGGTATGAAACCCAAGGGGCATGCCGAGGCGCAGACCACCTCGTAAATCCAGCTGCAGCCAATTTAGTTGCCAACGACGACAACTACGCACTCGCTGCTTAAAACCCAGTAGGGTGCCGTCTGACCGGAGCCGTG
>JAYUQF010000386.1:0-3479 GCA_043756885.1 Pseudomonadota bacterium | reverse complement strand
TAAGTCGGGCGGCGATATCCGCACCACGTTCACTGGCGGGATCGCGCAAGTGCGCGCCACCATGTTCAAGACGTGGATAGGCCCGTGCGTTAGACCCGTCTGCGAGTTCGACAACTTCTCTAGCGTAGGCCTCGGCGGCAAATGGTGCCGAGTAAGTCCGTTCAACATTAGCCCGCAACGGCGACACCAGTACATCGAAGACACTGGTCAAATCGCGGCTGTAAACGGCGCCGCCTGCGCCGCTTGCCGGCAGTGCTGCACGGAAATGCATGGAGTCCAGAATGGCGACCAGCACATAGCTGCACAGGATGACGGCCGCGGCCATGCCCAGCGGCTGCCGTGCTACCTGTCGCCACGGTGCGCACAGATGCTGGTGGCGTCGGGCGTAAACGATGTAAGCCAATGCCGTGCCCAGCAGCACGAAAAACAGCACATCGGTTTTGAGCAGGACAGGATCCATCACGCCTATTGCAGACGCACGCGTGGGTCGACCAGGGTGTAAGAGATGTCGGTCAGGATCAGACCCACGATATAGAGCAACGAACCGAGGAACACCATCGCGCGCACAATGGCGAAGTCCTGACTTTGAATAGCTTCGATGGTGTAGCTACCGAGTCCCGGGATGCCGAAAAATGCCTCGACGATTAGGTTGCCAATAAACAACGTCGGCAGGATCACCACCACGCCGGTCAAGATCGGCACCATGGCATTGCGCAGCACATGCTGCAGTAACACGGTGCGTTCAGCGAGACCCTTGGCGCGCGCAGTACGCACATAGTCACGATTGATCTCCTCCAGGAACAGGGTACGGTACCAGCGCGTGCCATGACCGAGCCCTGCGACAATGCTCACAACAACTGGCAACACGATGAATTTGAAGGCCGCCGCGCCGCTATCAAATCCCGAGATCGGCACCAGGCGCAGCACTTTCCCAAACAGAAACTGGCCACCGATAATAAAGAACATACTGGATATCGACATCATGGCCACACACAAGACCACTGCCCAGGTGTCGAAGTAGGTACCGCGCAACACAGCAAGGACAAGCGCGATGCTGATAGTCAGTAACAATCCGAGCAAAAAGACCGGCAGTGTCACCATCAGGCTCGGGCCCATGCGCTGCGAAATGTCGTACCCGATATCACGGCCGCTGTCCGATTGGCCGAACTTGAATAAAAACAGCTTTACGGTATTTCGGTAGAAAATCGTGTCGCTAAGCCGCGCTGTACCAGCCTGCGTTGCGTTCCACAGCAGCGGTTTGTCATAACCGCGCTCTGCCTTCCAGTTCTGGATTGCTTCTTGAGTAATGTACTTACTGCCCAGATGCAGGCGCGCCATGTCGTCGGGCGAGTTGACCACGAAGAACAATACAAACGTGATGACATTGACACCCAGCAGGATTGGCAGCGCGTAAAGCATGCGACGGGCGACGTAAACAATCATCGGGCTTGGGCGCCCTGCCGCGCCCGATAACTGCGCCAGGCCGGGATCGCGCTCAATAAAACGAGCATAACGATACTCAGTACTGGCCATAGTCGCGGCGCGTTCCACTCCTGCTGCAGGCGAGCACGCAGGGACGCATCAACCGTTTTGTACTTGAGGGCATTACGCGCCATCAAATTTGGTTTGGAATTGCCATACCAGGCATGGTTGAGCGCGTAGGCCATGGGATGAAAGCCCCACAACCATGGGCCATCGCGGCGCGCCAGGTAGACCATCTGGTCGATGAGCTGCTGGCGCTCAGAGCCATTGGGCAACGCGCGCATACGAACATAAAGCCGGTCGAATTCTTCGTTGTGATAGTTCGCCGCGTTTTCGCCGCCAGACTTGTTCTTGCCGTTGGGGCCGTAGAGCAGGAATAGAAAGTTCTCAGGATCTGGATAGTCGGCATTCCATCCATAGCTGAATATTTGAGCAGTGCCGGCGCGGATTTTTTCCTGAAACCGATTGTAATCGGTGACGCGGATCACGAGTTGAATACCGAGCTTCTCGAACTGCTTGCGATACCAATTGAGTTGCGCCTTACCGCTTGGAAGCCCGCTGATCGCCTCGTAATACAGCGTCAACGGTTGACCGCTGACCGGATCGCGTCCATTGGGATAGCCCGCCTCGCGCAATAACGCCCGCGCTTCATCGACACTGCGGCGCACGGCGTGACCTGCGCGCCATTCGTAGACAAAGGGATTGATACCTTCCTGACCCGTTCGGTAGCCGAAAATTTCAGGTGGAATCGGGCCGTTGGCCGGCAAACCGCGCCCATTACGGAAAATAGAAATCAGCTCTTCGAAATCAACCGCGATCGCAATAGCGCGGCGTAACAGCCGAGCACGCTGCGAATCGCCGCCTACCACCGGGTCGGACATATTAAAACCCATATAGGCGGTTGATTGCTCAACCGCGGTGATGAGCTTAATGCCCTTCTCACGCATACCTGGTGTCAGCTCCGCTTCGCCCTTCACACCAAATTGAATGGCCTGATCAAAACTGTCGGTCAATACTTCGGCGACGTCGAAGTAACCTTGCAGAAACTTACTCCATTGCGGAATCTGTTCCTTCTCCAGACTGTAGTAAGCAACGTCAATGAAGGGCATGGTTTTACCCGCCATGCGCAACAAACCTGCAACTGTATCGCCCGGCGCCCCGCGAGTGGGGTAGGACTCGCCGCGGAAATTGGGATTGCGCTCCAGCACCATACGACGGTTGGGATTGTTCTCGGTCAGCATGTAGGGGCCCGTACCAACGGGAAACCAGTCAAGGGATAAATTTCGCTCTTTCATACCCGCTTGGCTGTAAAAGCGGTCGGCTTCCCAAGGCACCGGTGCAAAAAACGGCATCGCTAGCCAATAACGAAATTGCGGATATTTTTCCGTAATCCTGATCTCGAACGTGTAGCGATCAATAACCCGAGCGCCTTCGAACTCGTATTTACGTAGATCAACAAAGCCGCGATTATTCGCCTCATCCTTGCGCAACACATCGCCCAGCGCAGTCAGGCCTTTGATGTATTTTCCCATTAACCCAGCTACCGGCGATTGCAAGCGCGGATGCACGAGCCGCTTGATCTGGTACACGTAGTCATCGGCCGTCAGTTCGCGAGTGCCGGTTTGTGTGAACTGCGACAGGGTGGCGTAGTGAGCTACGTCCGCGGGCTGCAAATCATGATATCGATAGCTGCCATCGGCCCGCAGCGCAAACGCCGGATGAGGCTGGTAACGGACGCCACTTTTAAGCGTGATGCGATAAACCGCTTCAGCAACCTCTTCGGCGGGCCCGTCGGCTGGCAAAAGCTCGCCATGTTTGTCGTAGTAACGAGGCTCCGGTAGCGCCGTGGCGGTCAGGGGTACGAGTTGATAGGGGCGTTTCAGAAAGTGGTACTGCAGGACAGGCTCGTAGATCTGGCCGGTAAATTGTGCTTCGCTCTCGCTGTAGGAGGACGCTGGATCCAGATGTTTAGGACGTTCGGCGAAGGCGCCATGGAA
>JAYUQF010000385.1:0-3487 GCA_043756885.1 Pseudomonadota bacterium | reverse complement strand
AGTCACCCACCATGGTGGCGCGCGCGCGGGGCGCGGCCAACGATGCCTTGCTGGCCAGCACCATGTTGTTCAACCTGCCGGTCAACACGCAAAACGTCTATCGGGTCTTGCTGATGGTGCCCTTTGGCGCACTGGTGGTCGCTTTCATGCGCACCATCGTCGGCTTGCCAACCCTCGGCACCTTCATGCCTATCCTGGTCGCGATCGCGTTCCGTGAAACGGAACTGGCCTGGGGTATCGCCCTATTCCTGTTGATTACCAGCGCCGGTCTGTCGCTGCGTTTTTATCTGGAACGTCTGCAATTGCTGCTGGTACCACGCTTATGTTCAGTGTTGGTGCTGGTGGTATTGCTCATGGTGGTGATCAGCCTGGTCAGTGCACGGCTTGGCATCGATAAGGGCTTTTCGATTGCGCTGTTTCCGATCGTGATTCTGACCATGGTTATCGAACGCATGTCGGTGATCTGGGAAGAATCGGGCCCCGGCCAGGCGCTCAAAGAAGGTATTGGCAGTCTCAGCGTGGCGATCCTCGGCTACCTGGTCATGAAAAACGAGTACCTCACGCATCTGGTATTCCTGTTCCCCGAGTCGCTTTTGATCCTGCTGGCGGTATTTATCATGATGGGCCGCTACACCGGTTACCGCTTGCTTGAAGTAACGCGCTTCAAGGATATCGTCGAGGCGCCTGGTGCCGATGTTAAACCGCATACGTAAACTCAAAGAAGCCGGCGTGGTCGGCATCAATAATCGTAATCGTGGATACATCATGCCGCGCAATCCGCGTCATCTGTACTCGCGGGTCGACGACAAGGTCGAAACCAAACGGCTGGCCATCGCTGCGGGTATTGCGGTACCGGAACTCTACGGCCTGATCCATGCAGTGCGCGAAGCCAAAGACTTCGCACGCATGGTTGAGGGTCGCACCGACTTTGTCGTCAAGCCGGCCCACGGCAGTGGCGGCAAGGGCATCCTGGTGATCACCGAACGCCGTCGCGATATGTATATCAAGGGTGATGGCCATGCGTTAAGCGCGGCTGAAGTCCAGCATCACATCGAAAACGTGCTCGGTGGTGTGTACAGCCTTGGCGGTCAACCTGACCAGGCGATCATCGAATACCGCGTGAAGTTTGACCGCGTGTTTGAGCAGGTCAGTTATCGTGGTGTGCCCGACATTCGTGTGCTGGTGTACCGCGGTGTACCGGCGATGGCCATGCTGCGGCTGCCGACCCGCCGTTCAGACGGCCGCGCCAACTTGCATCAAGGTGCGGTGGGCGCGGGTGTCGATATGTTGACCGGCGCCACCACCCTGGCCGTTTGTCAAAACCGCCATATCGCCGAACATCCGGATTCTGGCGTGGCGCTGGGTGGCCTTATGATCCCCGGCTGGTCTGAGTTGCTGTTGCTGGCAGCACGCTGTCAGGAACTTGCGCCGCTCGGTTACCTGGGCGTTGATATCGTGCTTGATGCCGAACTGGGGCCTTTGATTCTGGAGCTCAACGCGCGCCCGGGTCTGGGCATTCAGATCGCCAATGGTCGCGGTCTGCGCGGCACCCTTGATTTTATTGACGCCGTTGCGCCGCTGCCGAGTGATGCGCTGGAACGTGTGGCGGTCATGCGGGCTTATTATGAAGGTCTGCGTGACCGGCGCAGCACCTGAGCCGCCGCCGTGTTGGTGCGGCCATTTATCGCGCGACGATTCTCGCGTGCGGCAGCGGCTAAGCTGCGTCCGAAAATGTCGGACCTACGGGCGCCGGGATTTGCCATAATGCGCCCCCCCCCATCACCTGGCCCCGCAAAGCTTCACTCGTGTCTGAACCACCACTGGTAGAAATCAAGGATCTGAGCTTCGGTTATTCGAGTGCGCGACAGATCTTGAAAAATATCACTCTTGATGTGCCGCGTGGCAAGGTGGTGGCCTTGATGGGTGGTAGCGGCTGCGGCAAAACCACCCTGCTGCGCCTGATCGGTGGCCAGGTACAGCCATCCCAGGGTTACATCAAGGTGGCCGGCGAAACTATCCACCAACTTGATCGGAAGGCTCTGTATCGCATGCGCCGGCGCATGGGCATGCTGTTTCAGTTTGGCGCCCTGTTTACCGACATGACCGTGTTCGACAACATTGCTTTCCAGATGCGCGAGCATACCGATCTGCCGGAACAGAGCATTCGCGATCTGGTGTTGATGAAACTCAATGCCGTGGGCTTGCGCGGCGCAGCCGATCTCATGCCTTCGGAACTGTCAGGCGGCATGGCGAGACGTGTGGCACTGGCGCGCGCGGTGGCGCTCGATCCCATGCTGGTGATGTATGACGAACCCTTTGCCGGTCTTGATCCCATCTCACTGGGCGTTGTTGGCCAGCTGATCCGCCGCTCCAATGACGCCTTGGGTGCAACGTCGATGGTGGTAACCCACGATGTGCAGCAATCTTTGCAGATCGTCGACTATGTCTATCTCATGGCCGGCGGCTGCATCGTTGCTGCTGGCACACCCGAGGAAATGCGCAATTCGCGCGAGCCGACCGTACACCAGTTCATTCATGGCGAAGCGGACGGGCCCGTAGGCTTTCACTACCCGGCTGACAACTTCGCCGAGCAGCTCGACCTTACCCGTGGTTAATACAAAAGGTTCAGCGGTTGGCGCCATCGGTGCTTATACCCTGGCCGCTGTCAGGCGCCTGGGACAGGCGGCCTTGTTCCTGGGTCAGGTTCTGCGTCACTCGGGTACCAGCCTGCTGCGCCCGTCACTGACGCTCCGTGAAGTTTATTTTGCCGGCGCCCTGTCGCTGATCATCATCATGGTGTCGGGCCTGTTTGTGGGCATGGTGCTGGGCTTGCAGGGCTACGAAACCCTGCAGACCTACGGCTCGGAGGAAAAGCTCGGGGTGCTGGTGGCGCTGTCGCTGGTGCGCGAACTGGGGCCGGTGGTGTCGGCCTTATTGTTTGCCAGTCGCGCCGGCTCGGCGATCACGGCCGAAATCGGTCTCATGAAGGCTACCGAACAAATTGTCGCGATGGACATGATGGCTATCAATCCTGTCGCCCGTGTTATCGCACCGCGCTTTTGGGGCGGTGTGATTTCCATGCCCTTGCTGGCAGCCCTGTTTTCGGCAATGGGCATCTTTGGCGCTTACATCGTTGGCGTGCGACTGATTGGTGTTGATGAAGGTGCGTTCTGGTCGCAGATGCAGGCCGCCGTCGATTTTGATCACGACATCATGAATGGTGTGATCAAGAGCGCGGTGTTCGGTGTTGCGATCAGTGCCGTGGCCACCTTTGAAGGTTTTGATGCGCCACCAACGGCCGAAGGTGTATCGCGCGCCACCACCCGCACCGTGGTGCACTCTTCGTTGCTGGTGCTGGCGCTCGACCTGGTCTTGACGGGTTTCATGATGCGGATGTGGGGGAATTGAATGAAAGCAGAAAACAGCCATGAATAGCCGCGCGGTGGAGTTTTGGGTCGGCGTGTTTGTACTCATAGGATTCGCCTCG
>JAYUQF010000384.1:0-3488 GCA_043756885.1 Pseudomonadota bacterium | reverse complement strand
TACTCGTCATCGCATTCCATTCCCTCGAAGATCGGTACGTCAAACGCCACTTTCGCGAGCTGGATGCGTCCGCACGTGAATCTACCAATCAGACGGGTCCGAGCTTTCGCCTGATCGGGCGCAAATCTGTGCAGGCAAGTGCTGCTGAAATTGCTGCTAACGCCCGCGCGCGTAGCGCTCGCCTGCGGGTCGTGGAGCGTGTCGTATGAAGACACTGGTGGTGGCCATTCTTGCCGGGTTCGTAACCTTTGCTTCGGCGGTGGAGTTAGTGCTCTCACGTCACCAGAGTCGTCGGCTGTTTGTCGAACTGCAAAGTCTTAACGAGATTAAGCAGGGGCTCGATCAGGAATGGGGACAATTACTGCTGGAGCAAGCTACCTGGGGAACAGAACTGCGCGTCGAACAGATCGCCAGCGACAAACTTGACATGGTTGTGCCGCCCCTCGGACAGGTAGTGGAGCTGCAATGAGTTCGCGCGCAGAAAGCCGCCGGGAGCTCAAGTTGCGCCGTCGCATCGTGGTCGGCATGTTCATCCTCGGCGCGCTGGTGCTGTGCTGGCGCGCACTCGATCTGCAGATTAACAAACGTGAGTTTCTGCAGGGACACGGTGATGCACGCTATCTGCGCGTAGAACGCATCGAAGCCAACCGCGGCATGATCCTCGACCGCAACGGTGAGCCGCTAGCGATCAGCACGCCGACCCAATCCGCATGGGTGCAACCGCGCCGATTTGTCGAGTCTCGCGACAAGTGGCCGACCTTGTGCAAGATCCTGGGCATACCGCTTGACCAGTTGCAAACACAAATCATGCCGCGACTGGACAAAAAATTTGTCTATCTGCAACGGCATTTGACGCCAGACGAAGGTGATGCACTCAAAAAACTTGAGATTCCGGGCCTGCATCTGCAGCAAGAGCAGCGTCGTTATTACCCAGCGGGTGAGGTGGCGGCCCATATCCTCGGCTTTACGAATGTCGACGATCAGGGTCAAGAAGGTGTCGAGCTGTCCTACGATCGCATTCTCAAAGGTGAACCCGGCCAGCGTCGTGTGATCAAGGATCGCATCGGGCGAGTTGTGGAGGACGTCGAGCGCTTGCGTGCGACCCGTCCCGGGCGCGACGTTTATCTGAGCATTGACCAGCGTATCCAGTACGCAGCTTACCGTGCACTGAAAATTGCAGTGCAAGATAACGAAGCGCGCGCGGGCATGATGGTGGTCGTAGACCCGCGCACCGGTGAGGTGTTGGCGCTGGTCAATCAGCCTTCGTTCAACCCCAACAATCGCGAAAACCTGAGCAGTGAGCGCTATCGTAATCGCGCAGTGACCGATCTGTTTGAACCCGGTTCGACCCTGAAGCCATTCACCCTGGCGGCGGCACTTGATGCCGGCCAATACAAACCCGAGTCGACCGTTGATACCACACCTGGTCGCTTCAAAATCGGCAAGGACACGGTGCGCGATATCAAGAATTACGGCTTGCTCGATTTTGGCGGCATTATCGAAAAGTCGAGTAATGTGGGCGCGAGCAAAGTGGCGCTGTCTCTCGAACCAGAAGTTCTGTGGAAAGCTTTCCGAGATTTCGGCTTTGGTTCGATCTCCGAGATAGCGTTGCCGGGTGAAGGATATGGCCGACTCAACGAATATCGCAATTGGAGCGAAATAGAACACGCCACACTCGCTTTTGGTTATGGATTATCGGTCACCGCTGCGCAGTTGGCGCGTGCGTACACCGTGCTGGCAAGTGACGGCTGGATGCAACCGCTAAGCATCGTGCGCCTGGAGGAGCCGGGACCGCGCACGCGCATCATTCGCGCCGAAACAGCGCAGCAGATCCGCCAGATGCTGACGCGCGTTATCACCAAAGGAACCGGTGCGCTGGCCGCGGTGCCAGGCTACTCGGTAGCGGGTAAAACCGGTACCGTGCATAAATCGACGACTTCAGGATACGCCGAGCATCGTTATCGTTCGCTGTTTGCCGGCATGATCCCGGCCGAGAATCCGCGTCTCGTCGCTGTTGTCATCATCGACGAACCGCAGCGCGGCGTGTATTTCGGGGGCAAGGTTGCGGCACCGGTGTTTGCCAGCGTCATGCGCGATGCCGTGCGTATTCTGAATATACCACCCGATCAGCCCGTCCAAGCGACACCCAAGGCAGTGTGGCTGGCAGCCAGTCACGAAGGCGAGCGAGCGGTGGAGTCCACACAATGATGGCCACCACCCTGACCCACGGCGTGCCGCTTTCGATGCTACTGCACGATATTGTTTCAGTGCCGGCCGTCGCTGATCGACACATCGAAGATCTGACCCTGGACAGTCGCGAAGTGCGCCCTGGCAGCTGTTTCATCGCGCTGGCTGGCCAGCAGGACGACGGCAGTCGTTACGCAGCGCAAGCAATTGCCCGCGGCGCGCTGGCGGTGGTGGCAGAGCGTCCACTTCTCGATCTGCGGCTCGACGTTCCGGTATTGCATAGCCCGCGTTTGCGTCAACACTTGGGCATACTCGCCAATCGCTTTTTTGACACCCCGTCGGCAAGCCTGAAACTGTGCGCAGTAACGGGCACAAATGGTAAGACAACGGTCGCCCACTTGCTGGCTCAAGCAGTAGAACAAGTGGATGAAACAGCCGGCTATATCGGTACGCTCGGTGCCGGTGCGCTCGGGCAACTCGCGCCACTCGCCAATACCACGCCCGACATCATCACCATCAATCGCGCGCTGGCGAGCTGTCGCGCTCGCGGTTGTGCGACGGTTGCGCTCGAAGCCTCGTCCCATGCCTTGGCCCAACAGCGTCTCGATGGGCTCATCATCCGAGCGGGCGCGTTCACCAATCTTGGACACGATCATCTCGACTACCATCGCACTATCGAAAACTACGGAGCGGCTAAGCGGCGCTTGTTTTTGCAGCCTGCGTTGGGCGCTGCGGTGGTCAACATTGATGACGTCTTCGGCGTCGAAATGGCGCGTTCGCTACCGTCGAATCTCGCCGTCTATACATGTTCCTCCCACGGCGCGCGGGCGCGCCTGCGCGCTGACGATATTGTCGCCGCTCCCACCGGCATGCAGTTCACACTCGACATTGATGGCTGGCACCAGCCGATCGCCAGCCGTCTGGTGGGGCGTTTTAATGTCGATAACCTGCTGAGTGTGTGTGGACTGCTGCTGGCGGCTGGTTATTCCCGCGACGCCATAGTCGGCGCATTGCCTGCGCTACGCGGTGTAACGGGCCGTGCCGAGGAATGCGGACAGACCGCCCGCGGTGCCCGCGTATTCATCGACTACGCACACACACCGGACAGCCTCGCGGCTATTCTGGCTACGCTTCGGGCATTGGCGTCGCGCCGTATCGTGGTGGTATTCGGCTGCGGTGGCGATCGAGACCGCAGCAAGCGGCCGCTGATGGGTGCCATCGCCGAACGTGATGCAGAGCAGGTGATCATCACGGCGGATAATCCGCGCAACGAATCTGCCGCGGATATCGCTGCGGAGATC
>JAYUQF010000383.1:0-3489 GCA_043756885.1 Pseudomonadota bacterium | reverse complement strand
GGGCGCGACGGTCCACCGCCGGGTCTTCCCAACAGGTGTTGTAAACCAATGCCCGCGAATAAACCGCATCGAAGATCTTTTGGTCGATGCGATCCGATAACGTGAGTTGCGCTTCCACAACGGTCTCCAATCGGTGTCGTGCCTATGGCAGGTTCGGAGCGCAAGCTATGGGGGTGAGGTGACAAGCGCGTGATAAACACGCGACAACGGTGTGACATCAGCGCGTATGGCAAGCTTTCGACGGCGTTGTCACCAATCGAATGCAAAATTGTCATGCGAATTTCATTTGCCTGCGTGACATTGCACGGGTCCAGAACGCGGCCACTATTTTGCGTCTTCGCCTGTTCGCATGCCGTCGAACCATCGTCCGGAGTGACGAGCGGCAAGCTTCACCCTGCCCAATCCGTTCGCGCCAAACATCCTGGCGCAGGACTATCCGCACAACGGTGCGGCAAACCTAACCACCATAAACAACAGCCATCATCCGGAGTGTTCCCCATGTTCGAGCAATGGTTACTCGATGCCCAGCAACAGCTACCGCTACCCGTCTGGATCACTTTGGCAATAGGCCTGCTTTATGTACTTAGCCACGCTCTGCCGCGCTGGTGGGTGACGTGGCGCGCGCGCGCATGGACACCCAACATCGCGCGTATGCTTGCGCCGCTGCTCGCAGCGCGTGATAGCGACGAAGCACGCTTCTTGTCTGCCGACGGCGCGCCACCGACATTCATCGCGCCGCGCCGCGCCGCGCTGCATGCGCTGCGGGAACGATTGGCCGGGCGCGCATCGCAGTCCCACGCCTGGGCACAAAAAATCCGTGGCTCTCTCTCCGACTTGCGTTTCACCGACGCCAGTCGTGTGCCATTCCCCTTCGCGGCGGTCATGCGCAATGGTTTCAACGTTGCGTCGGTAGTAACGGCCAGCCGAGGCAGTCGTTTGTGCGACCTCGATGGCAACTGGTCGCTCGATGTGAGTGGCTCCTATGGTGTCAACCTGGCTGGTTACGATCGCTATAAACAATGGCTGACGCGGGGTGCGCAACGCGTCGCTGAGCTGGGGCCGGTATTAGGGCCCTTGCATCCGCTGGTTGGCGACAACGTCGCCGCGCTTCAACGCATCTCGGGTCAGGATGAAGTGTCGTTTCACGCCAGCGGCACGGAGGCGGTGATGGCGGCGGTACGCCTGGCGCGATTTAACACCCGACGCAAATTGGTCGTCTGTTTTTCCGGCGCCTATCACGGCTGGTGGGATGGTGTGCAACCGGGCTTGGGCAGCGAACGTGGTATCGATGATTGCCTGACGGTCAAGGATATGGATCCGGCCGTGCTCAAGCTCATTCGTTTGCGCGGCGCGGAGATCGCCGCCGTACTCGTTAATCCGGTGCAGGCATTTCATCCGAACTCGCCGCCTCCCAACGATGCCATTCTGCTTAACAGCGAAGTGCGACGCACGGCCACCACCACCTCGCCCTATGCCCACTGGCTGCACGCCCTGCGCGAAGCTTGCACTGATGCTGGCGTGCCGCTCATTTTTGACGAAGTTTTCAGTGGCTTCCGCCTCGCAATCGGCGGTGCGCAGGCTTATTTCGGCGTGCAGGCCGATATGGTTGTATACGGCAAAACCGTTGCCGGTGGCATGCCTATCGGCGTGGTCTGCGGACGCCAGACGTTGATGCGGCGCTTCGACCCGCAACATCCGCTGCGCATGGCCTACGTGGTGGGCACTTTTGCTGCCCATCCGCTGGCGATGGGTGCAATGGCAGAATTTCTCGAGTGGGTTGAAACACCGGCTGCTAATGCCGAACTGAAGGCTTTAAACGCGCGCACCGCTCAGTGGGCGCAGGACACCACACGCGTTTTGGCTGCCGCCGGCTTGCCGGTCACGGTGACCCAGATGGCCAGCATCTGGACTTTGCAATTTACCCAGCCCAGTCGTTATAACTGGCTGTTGCAATATTACCTGCGTGATGCAGGTGTCAATCTGAGCTGGGTTGGCACCGGCCGTTGTATGTTCAACATGGACTTCAACGACGACGATCTGCGGGATCTCACCGCCGCCATTATCGACGCTGCATCAGGCATGCGTGCCGATAAATGGTGGCTGGACGATATTGAGCACCCCACTCGCGCCCGCGATATCAAGGCGCAAATTACCCGCGATATGGTCGCGGCTGTGTTACGGCCACCACGTTGGCTGGCGAGCTTCTACAACGAAGTCATGCGTCGCAAACATGACGACCATGTTGCCTCCCATAGCAATAGCACTAATCAGTTTCTGCACCTGCTCAGTTCGAGCACGTTTATTTTTTGTTATTGGCTGGTGTTTTCAGATCTGGTCAGCGCGATGTGGCTGGGTCTTGCAGCGCTGTTTATCCGCCAACTCGGTCACGCCGTGATTGAGCCGCCCTGCCACGACAAAGAGCAACTACTGCTCGGATTTGATACCCGCGCCAAAACCAAGGTGGTCGGTATTTATCTGCTTATTCCGCTGGTCAATATGCTGCATATCGGACACCTCGATCGGCACATGATGCCGGCGCTGGCGACCAGCGTGGCCCAGCAATGGTTTGCCTTTACAGCCCTGGTGGTGTTTGGTCATGTCGGCCGTCTGGTTCTACGCCATGGCGCGCGTAATGCGCTGGTATGGTTCATCAAACTGATTACCGATCCCCTGACCGACATCTTTGCTTATTACCCGACGCTGCGCCGCATCGCACGGCGCGCATGAGGATGCTCCCATGGCAGACAAGCGCTTATTGGTGGTGCTGGACTTCGACGGTGTATTGCTCAACTCCTATGCCTTATTGCGGGAAACGATGGCGAGTTTTGGTCTCGACGTAGGCGATGAAGAGCGCTTTCGCAACCGCCGTAAATTTCTCCAATATCTCGGTGGGGGCAAAGAGCTGCTGCATAATCTGATCGGCATGAGCTTGCCTAAAACCCGCAAGCTGCGCGCACGCCTGACCGAGTGTTACCGTGAAAGCGGCTTCATTTATCCTGAATTCATTGACGTCTTGAACCGCATGATCGCGGCGCCGGGAATTCACTGCGGGGTGGTCAGTCGTAACTTTACCTTGCGGCCCGGCGCGACGATACGTGCGGTGTTGGCACGCAGCGGCGTAGACGAAAGTAATCTCGATTTTGTCGTGCCAGTGCCGGTTGGCGCCACCAAAGTTGACGTCCTCGAGGGCATGTCTGCCAGTCGTTACCATGAAGCGCTGCTGTGCGCCGATGAAATCGGCGATTTTCGCGCCGCAGGTGAAGCTGGCTACCGCAGCCTCATCGGATCCTATGGGTTTGATACCAGCGAGCGGCTGCTGCTGCATGGTGAAGTGCCTGCGGCCTGTTTGTACGACACGCCGGAGGCCTTGGCGGCGGCGCTGCGCGTTCTGATTGCGCCCTACGATGTCAGCGCCGGCACTTACAATGTGCGCGAGCCGCGCACGAGTTTGTGTGCACCGGGTCGCGCAACCGTCGGCGCAAGGTAGCG
>JAYUQF010000382.1:0-3490 GCA_043756885.1 Pseudomonadota bacterium | reverse complement strand
TGCTCAGCTCCCTGTGGGCGCAAATATGTGCGGCGGGTGATACCAGCCGTGCCTATCCCGAAGAGCTGCTCAGCATCGAGGCTTATACCAAGGGTGCGGTCAAGCCGGGCGATGTCATGAACGCCGACAACATCGACCTGGTACAGGATCTGGTCGACCCGATTCTGTTCCAGGAGGTCAAGCAGGACGGCCGCACCTTCACTATTCAAGCATCCGAGCACGACGCCACCACGCTCTTTCCGCCCTACTTTCTTGACGCCACCGTGCGCAACCAGGGCCAGGCCAAGTTTGGCGATGATGGCAACGTTTACACCCAGGATGGCAAACCCTGGATCGGCGGCCTGCCGTTCCCCGACGTGCAGAATGGTTTTGAGGCGATTGCCAATATCACCTTGAGCTGGGGACGCCACGACAAAGCGCTGTATCCGATCCCGGCGGTGACCGTCGACCGCGACGGCCACGACCGCTTCGAATACGACTGGGTGTGGGGTGAGCAGCAGTGCGCGGGACTCGTACATCCCGATGCCGGCGGCCCTTACCTGCGCGGCCACGAAGATCTCACGCGCATGCAGGTCATCTGGTTTACCTACACGCCGGAAATGAAGGGCACCGCGTTTCTCAGTCACTGGTCTTACGACCAGCACAAAATCCCGAGCCTGTGGGGCTATCTGCCGACCATCAAGCGAGTGCGGCGTTTTCCTGCCGACCAGCGTTTTGAACCCTATATGCCGGGCATGAATCTGTATCTGTCGGATGCCTGGGCGTCGGGTGATCCGATGCTGACCTGGGGCAACTTCAAAATTGTGCACCGTGGTCCGATGCTGGGCTCCATTCACCAGCAATGGCGGCCCGATCTGGAGAACTGGCGCCCGCCACTGATCGGCGGCAAACAGGGCAAAACCTATTTTGATATCGGCAAGTCGCTCATCCCTGAAGTGATCGTGTTCGAAGGTGAGCCGACCGGTTATCCCCGCGCCCCGGCCAGCAAGCGCCGCGTTTTTATGGACGCGCGCATGATGGGGCCGGGCATGGCCATCACCTACGACCGCCGCGGCGAGATGTGGAAAGGTTTTGAAGGGGGGGGTGGCCAGGCCAAAACCGCTACTGAGCAGATGAACGCCAAAGATGGACGCCCGGAGTGGAGTTGGTGGTGGGCGATGAGTCACGACGTACAACGCAACGACGTAACCCGCTTCCACCATGGCAAAAGCTGCCGCGGTTTTGAAGGCGAAGCACTAGACCCGGATTACGATCTGGTCGAACGTTATATGACCGAGCAGTCAATACGCCGACTCGGCACCTGATCTGAGGGCGACGCTAGAGGGGGCAGAGCCACAGTGGTCTAGTGAGGAGCGTTCATTGCGGTGACGCTCCATCTCCAGGCAGCATGTATTGAGTCAATCCCGACTCATGTTGAGTCACACGCAATTGCACGCGCGTCCCGGCGTCCAGATTGCGCGTGCGGAACACGCGCACCTGCTGGCCAGCATCGAGGGTGACCACATAGGCATGTTTGTGAAGCTCGGTGATGACACCGGGCACCTCGCTGGTGTTGACCACTTCCCCGGGCGCACCGCCCAGCTGCCACCACAATACAAACAGTACCGGCGCGATGATAAAACCCGTCACCCGCGCGACGGGGTTGCGCAACATCATGCCCAGCAATTTGATCACGCCGAGTCTCGCGTCAGATTCAGAACGCCTCGGCGGCCAAGGCCATTACATTTTCTGCACCCGCCTCCACGCGCGCGCGGTGCACGGCGGTTTCAGGCAGCATGTGCGAAAAGAAGTAGCGTGCGGTACACAATTTGTTGTTGTAGAAGTTTGCGTCACCGGTACCACGCGACAACCCTTCTTGAGCGGCCTTGGCGATCTGTCCCCACATATGGCCGAACATCACCAGCGCCATGAGATGCAGGTAGGGCATTGCGGCAGCGCCGGCATTGTCGGGTTTCATCAGGGCGTTGCGCATCAACCAGCCCGTCGCGTTCTGCAGATCGGCTTGCGCGTTTGCGAGCGCGACCACCATCGGGCCGATGGTCTCGTCGTCTTTATGGGCAGCGATAAAGTCCGCCACGATTTTCATGTAGGTGCGCAGCGCGCGTCCGCCATTGGCCGGTAGCTTGCGACCCACCAGATCCAAAGCCTGAATACCATTGGTGCCTTCATAGATCATGGCGATGCGCGCATCACGCACAAACTGCTCCATACCCCATTCACGGATATAACCGTGGCCACCAAAACACTGCTGAGCATTGGTGGCGTTTTCATAACCTTTGTCAGTGAAGTAGCCCTTGATAACCGGTGTCAGCAAACCGATCAGGTCGTCGGCCTGCTGGCGCTCATCGGCGCTAGGCGCGACGTGGGTTAAATCAACCTGCAAGGCACCCCACAGTGCCAACGCCCGCGCGCCTTCGTTAAAAGCGCGGCCATTCATCAGCATACGACGCACGTCGGCATGCACGATGATGGGGTCGGCTTTGGCTTCGGCGTTTTTTGGCCCCGACAGCGCGCGTCCCTGGATGCGATCACGCGCATAGATGGCAGCGTTTTGACAGGCAACCTCCGATATCGCCAGACCTTGCACACCCACACCCAGCCGTGCAGCGTTCATCATGATGAACATCGCACGCATGCCTTTTTCTTTTTCACCGATCAGATAACCGGTCGCGCCGTCGTAGTTCAACACGCAGGTGGCATTGCCATGAATGCCCATCTTCTGTTCGATAGCGCCGCAACTGACGGCGTTACGCGCCGCCGGCAAACCGTCGGTATTTAACAGGAACTTCGGCACGATGAATAAAGAGATGCCACGCACACTGTCCGGCGAATCGGCCATCTTGGCCAGCACCAGATGAATGATGTTTTCGCTCAGGTCGTGCTCGCCGGCCGAAATGAAAATCTTGGTGCCGCTAATGCAAAAGCTGCCGTCGGCCTGGGGCTCAGCGCGGGTGCGCAACATGCCCAGATCAGTACCACAATGGGGCTCGGTGAGATTCATGGTGCCAGTCCACACGCCCTCGGCCATTTTGGGCAGATAGGTTTGCTGCTGCTCAGGTGAGCCGACCGCGCGGATCGCTGCCATCGCTCCCAAGGTCAAGCCGGGATACATAGCAAACGCCATGTTGGACGAGATCAGGTATTCCTCGAAAGCATTGGCGATGACATGGGGCAAACCCTGTCCGCCAAATTCCGTGGGCACCGCCAGGCCCATCCAGCCGCCTGCACAAAACTGCGCGTACGCTTGTTTAAAACCAGGTGGTGCGCTGACGCTGCCATCGGCATGGCGCGTGCAGCCAACTTCGTCGCCTATCTGGTTCAAGGGTTGCAGTACTTCTTCGACAAACTTCGCGCCTTCTTCGAGGATGGCCGCGATCAGATCGGGACTGGTTTCGGCAAAACCAGGTAGATGGGCGTAGTCGGTTATGCGGATGACCTCGTTGAGAATGAATTGAGTATCGGCGACAGGCGCTTTGTAGCTCGGCATGAT
>JAYUQF010000381.1:0-3495 GCA_043756885.1 Pseudomonadota bacterium | reverse complement strand
CTGGCCTTGGCGCCCCATCTGGCGCGCTTTCCGCTGATTCTTGATGTGTGCTTTGGGCTTGCCTGCGCTTGGCGCTACCTCGGCGCCCAGGGTCGCCTGCCCTTGCCAGAGCGTCAGCATCGTGTGTTGTGGCTAAGCAAACAGCTGCTCGCCATCGCAGCTTTTGTCACTATCTATATCGCCTATCAAGGTAAGCTCGGCCGCGACGCCGGCGTAGAATTGCTCGCCGCTTTGTTAGGGTTAAAGCTGCTCGAAATGCGCGGTCCACGCGATTATTACGTAGTTGTCTTCCTGTGTTACTTCCTGGTCGTCACCAACTTCTTCTATTCCCAGACCATTGCGACCGCGCTGTATATGTTGGGCGTGGTCATCGCGACAACCACGTTGTTGATCCAATTCAACACACCGCCGGCTTATCGTCACGCTGGTTCAATGCTGCGGCTGGCGAGCGCCCTGACCGTGCAATCTTTGCCCTTGATGTTGTTAGCCTTCGTCTTGTTTCCGCGCCTGCCTGCGCCACTGTGGGGTTTGCCAGCAGATGCTTTTGACGCCGTCACTGGCCTCAGCGACACCATGACCTTGGGCGAGATCACGCGTCTGGGCCTGTCCAACGAGGTCGCCTTCCGCGTGCAATTCGCCGGTGATGCACCGCGCGCCCGCGCACGTTACTGGCGCGGCCCGGTGTTATGGCATAACGATGGACGCACCTGGCAGGTGGGTACTTTCCCGGAGCGTCCCGCTGCACTCGCGGCGCAGGGCGAGCGTTATTCCTACACCGTCACACTCGAACCTCATCGCAAACGCTGGCTGATCGGTCTCGATGTTGTAACCGGCACGGACAACGACATGACCCAGAGCGCGGACTACGCATTAAAAAGCGCGCGGCCGGTGCGCGCGCGCCTGCGTTACACGCTCGAATCGGCGCTGGAGTACCGCATGACGGGGCTGACCGAGCCCGAGCGTCGCGCCGCTTTGGCGCTGCCCGCCGGCTTTCATCCGCGCGCCCGCGCGATGGCCGCGCAGCTGCGCCAACAATCACCAGCGGCAAATGACATCATCGCCAGCACACTCGCTTATTTCAGTACCCAGAAGTTCTACTACTCATTGACGCCCCCAGCGTTGCCGGACGATGCGGTTGATGATTTCCTGTTTGTCACCCGTGAAGGTTTTTGCGAGCATTTTGCTGCAAGTTTTGTGGTCCTCATGCGGGCGGCCGGCATTCCAGCGCGGGTCGTGACGGGCTATCAGGGCGGCGAATACAACGGGGTGGGCGACTACATGGTCGTACGCCAACGCGATGCGCACGCCTGGGCCGAGGTTTACCTCGCTGAGCGCGGTTGGGTGCGTGTTGATCCGACCGCAGCGGTCGCGCCCGAGCGTGTTTCCTTAGGCTTCGCGCAAACGAGCCCGCGCGGCGCTACGCGCTCGGCCTTTGCCCGCGACGGTCTGGGCGGGCGCTTCTGGACTCAATTGAGCGACGCTTTCGACGCCGTCACCTATGGTTGGAACCAGTGGGTGCTGGGCTATACCACACAACAACAGCGCAGCTTGTTCGACACCCTGGGTTTTGAAGACATCGATTACGGCACGCTGGTCATTATTTTGACCATCGCACTCGCGCTGATAACAGCGGCACTGGCTTTGCTGTTGTGGCGCACAAGCCGTCGTGTGCGCGATCCGGTGAGCGCCGCTTATGACAGGTTCTGCGCCAAGCTCGCGCGTATCGGTTTAGCGCGCGATGCGAGCGAAGCCCCATTGGCCTTCGCCGCTAGAGTGGCAGCAGCACGTGCCGATCTGGCCACCGACGTCGCAGCGATCAGCGGGCTGTATAGTCACCTGCGTTATGGGCGCGCGCGATTGGATGTGCAGCACTTGCGCCGGCGCGTGGCGCGCTTTCGGCCAACGCGCTTATGACGCACAAAGCGGCGATGTGGCCCCTTCACCCCAGCGACTGCGCCACCGCCAAATTCTCAAACCCTGCCGCATACAAACGCGCATAGGCGCCACCCGCCGCCAGCAATGCGTGGTGGGAACCACTCTCGACGATACGCCCGCCATCGAGCACCACGATGCGATCGGCTTGTTCAATGGTTGACAGGCGATGCGCAACAATGAGGCTGGTACGGCCGCGACGCACCGCATTCAAGGCATCCTGTACCAGTCGTTCGGCTTCGTTATCAAGCGCGGCAGTCGCTTCATCGAGGATCAGAATCGGTGCGTCTTTTAACAGCGCCCTGGCAATTGCAACACGCTGGCGTTGACCGCCCGACAGGCGCACGCCGTTTTCGCCGATCAGGGTATCGAGCCCTTGTGGTAGCGCAGCGGCAAATGCGCTGACCTGGGCCTCGGCCGCAACCCGTTCCACCGCTACGCGGTCAACCTCACGCAAGGCACCGTAGGCAATATTGTTGTAGAGCGTGTCATTAAACAGCACGATGTGCTGACCAACGTAGGCGATGTGGCGACGCAGACTGGCGAGGGTGTAGTGCTCGATGGGCTGACCATCGATCAGCAGGCGACCGCTGGTGAGCGGATAAAAACGTGGCACCAGATTGACCAACGAGGTCTTGCCGCCACCCGAACGCCCGACCAGCGCGACCGTTTCGCCCGCACGGATGTTGAGATTGATATCGTCCAGCGCAATACGCTCACCGTAGTGCAAGCTGACGTGCTCAAAACTGATCTCGCCGCGGAGTCTGGCTTGACTTGCGCCCTGGTCGAGTTCCGGCGTGACGTCCACCAGGGAAAAAATCGAATCGGCGGCCGCTAAACCACGCTGCAGAAATTCGTTCACCCCCGCCAGGCGTTTGGTGGGTGGCAGCACCAGTGCGGTGGCCGTAATAAACGCGATGAAATCTCCCCGGGTCATGCTGCCAGCCGCCGCTGCCTGCACGGCCAGCACCACCATCAAGGCGATGCCAAACGACACACACAGCTGGATCAGAGGCACGATGGTGGCACTCGACCCCACCACCTTCATATGGAATTTGCGCGCATCGTTGATGGCCCGATCAAACCGCGCAGACTCGTGCTCGTAACCGTCGAAGATCTTGATTTCGCGGTGCCCGCGTACCGACTCCTCGGCCACTTGGTTGATAGCACCCACCGATTCCTGCAGGCGACGGCTCATCTGGCGCATGCGCTGGGAGGCGCGGCGCACGATAAAACCAATGGGCGCGGCAAACAGTACCAGCACCACCGTCATGTGCCAATTAACGTAAAACAGATAGCCAAACAGCACCACAATGATGGCGGTGTCCTTGATCAACACCTCAATGACGCGGGTCGTGGCCAGGGCAACCTGAGTGACGTCAAAGGTAAACTTCGAGATCAATTCGCCGCTGGCGCGGTGGTCAAAAAAACTCGCTGGCAACCGTACCAGGGTCTTGAACATCGCCATGCGCAGATCGGCGATGGTGCGCTGAGCTACCCACTGCAGGGCGATCATATCGACATAGTTCAGTAGCCCGCGCAGCGCAAACAGCACCACCAGCA
>JAYUQF010000380.1:0-3497 GCA_043756885.1 Pseudomonadota bacterium | reverse complement strand
CCGCGAGGAAAACTTGCACTGGTGTTTTTATTTTCTGCTCGGTGCGATGACGATCACCTTTGCTGAGACCGGTCGGGTAGACTCCTTGTCAGGCGGTCGCTTCAAAGCCACCGATCTCGATGCCATCCATGCGCGTATGGTGCCGTTTCTGGCAGCGGGCTTTCGTGCGCTGTGTGGAGACGCGTCGCCGCCGCGCTAAAAATTTCCGGCTGCCGGTGTTGACCAGCCGCAACCGTGACCAGCAGGCATCTGATTTTTTCCGCACTGTGCCGCGCCTGAACAGCGTCATGCAGCGCCCAGCGTCAATGGGAGAACCGAACATGACCGAGCCCGTCGTTTTGTGTGCTATCGATAGTCGTGGTGTTGCCACGCTGACTTTGAATCGACCTGCGGTGAATAATGCCTACAACGCACACCTGTTGGAGGCTTTAACGACGCTCTGTGGCAAGCTCGCCGGTGATGCGCAGGTGCGTGTGGTTGTTATTCGTGGCAATGGTGCGCACTTTCAGGCCGGTGCCGATCTTACGTGGTTGCAACAGGTCGCGGCGCTGGATGAGGCGGCCAATCTGGCTGCGTCCGTGGCTACGGCCGAAGCGATGCGCAGCTTGAACAGCTTGCCCAAACCAACTTTGGCCTTGGTGCATGGCTTCTGTGTTGGTGGCGGCACGGGCTTGGTAGCGTCTTGCGACATTGTCGTGGCTGAACGCGGCGCGAACTTTGCCATCAGTGAAGCGCGCTGGGGCATGGCGGCGACCATTATTTTTCCGCAACTGGTGGCGGCGATGGGGATCCGCAACGTGCGCCGTTACGCGCTGTCGTGCGAACGTTTTGACGCGCGTCGCGCGGAAGTGCTCGGCCTGGTGCACGAAGTTTGTCAGCCAGGCCAACTTGATGCCTCCTCCGCTCCGATTATCGATGCGCTGCTCAAAGTCGGTCCGCAAGCCCAGGCCCTGAGTAAATTGAGCGCGCTGCGCTGTGCGCGCGCAGGTGGGGATGAGGAAGAGTTTGCCCGTCTGGTGCATGAACACGCGAGCAAACGCCGCAGCGCCGAGGCGGCCGAAGGTTTGGCCAGCTTCGCGCAAAAACGCGAGGCGGCCTGGTATCCGGGCCGTGCTGAGCAGAGCAGTTAAACTGCCGGGTGACCATTTACTTGTGTGGCCACAGCGGTCCGGCACCGGCGACGGGCCTCGCAGTACTCACACGAATCAACCGCCTTCTGGGTAAAACGCGCTTCGGTTATGCTCACTATGGGTCTTGAATTAACGGCGCAAAGGCTTGCGCCTTAGTTACCTCGTGGAGGAAACATGTGTATCAAAAAGAGTGTCGGTGTCAGTGGGCGCAACGATCTGATGGATGTTGCGATCGTGCAGATTCTCCTCAATCTTAATCTCCATCGTTTTGCCGATCCCAAGCCGGCCAGTCTCAAAAGCGATGGGCGCATCGGTCCAAATTCTTTGAAAGTACTGGCGCGTTTCGAAACTGAAGTCATGAAACTCGCGAGTTCCGATCAGATGGTGGTGCCGGCAGATGCCACCATCAAAGCGCTGCTTGCCGGCCTGCCAGCCGGCCCCAGTAAAGAAAAGCTCGGTGTTGTGATGCCGCAGGCCGTGCCCAAACGCATTGATCTTTACTTTGAGCCCTTACTGGCAGGCATGAAAAAACACAAGATCACAACGCCCTTACGTATCGCGCATTTTATTGCGCAACTTGCCCACGAATCCGGTTCGTTTCGTTATGCCGAAGAGTTGGCTGACGGTCGTGCTTACGAGGGGCGTACCGATCTGGGTAACAACCAGGCCGGTGATGGGCCAAGGTTCAAAGGCCGTGGCCTGATTCAATTAACCGGGCGTGCGAACTACGCGGCCTATAGCAAAGCCAGCGGTGTCGACTATCTGGCCAAGCCGGAGCGTCTGGCCAGCGATGCGTTTGCTGCTGTGGATGTTGCCTGCTGGTTTTGGAATAGCCGCGACTTGAACAAACTGGCCGATCAGGACGATGTGCGTGCCATTACCCGTCGTATCAATGGCGGCTTTAATGGTATTGACGATCGTTTGGATTATTTAATGCGTGGTAAGGCCGTGCTGGGTCTGGCCTGAGCTGTGCGAGTTTGTTGAAGCCGGTCACTCAAGCACGTGCGCTGATGTTCAGGCTGTGTGAACACTCCAGCGCTTTCGGGTAGTGGAGTATTCACTGAAAACTTAAAACGGCAGGCGCACCGCGCGACCAGCATCGTTGCTGGTGAGAACAACGCGGTGGCGTTGGTGCGCACTGGACGATGCACTGAGCGTATCAAATGCCAACACGTGGGCGTCTGGATGGCCAGCACACATCACCGCCGTCCACCATGCGGGTGTCAGTGTAGCGACCGAACTTGGCACATCGGTGGCGTTGCGGGCCGGCATTGGACGTACGTGTTCCAGCGCCACCCGGCCAGCGATGCGCAGCGCCGTTAACGCGACAGAATTCTTCCGGTCAGTCATTGATGGTCGACGTATGAGCCAGCGGCGAGTGACCGGCGGCGTGACTTAAGTGGCCGCGTGCTGGGCGGCGAGAGCGAGCAGATCACGGGCGATAAAGGTCCATTCACCGTCAGCATAAATCTCTGCAGCGCCAGAATAATCAACATCTGCTTCAAGCACCGGTGGCCGTGTCGCGCCGCCGAACTCGAGCGGCCGCGTAACAAACGCGGTTTGCATGCCGTGGCCAGCGGCATGGTGCAAATCACCCTGATGGGCCGCGACCATACAGACCTCGGCTGGGTCGAGGTTCAGGGCCGCAACTGATTTCAGATAGATATCCGGGTGGGGCTTGTAGGTGCGCGCCACTGACGAGCCGACAATGACATCCCACGGCAACTGCGCATGGCGGGCGAGCATCACCATGTCGTCGAAATTGCCGTTAGACAGCGGTGCAATGATGGCCCGCTGCTTCAGAGCGAGCAGTCCCGCCACGCTATCGGGCCAGGGTTCGAGCTTGCGCCAGGTGGACGTCATCTCGTCGAGCTGCTGAGCGTCGAGTGGACAAGGAAAGTGTGCTGCCAACAGCGCGCGCAGATCATCACGTTGCAGTGATCTGAGCGGGCGAAAATCCAGCCCTTGCGCGACGTGCCGGCGCACCGTATGCATATAGGCGTTGCGCCACGCGATAGCTAAGGTTGCTGTGTCGCGCACCACGCCCTGACTGTCGGCGAGGATGGTGAGGGCACGTTTAAACGGCTGAAAAAAATCGCAGACCGTGCCGTAGGTGTCGAAAAAAAACGCGCGGATCGGCACCGTGCCACGCGCTGGTGAGCAACTAGGGCGGGGCGCCAACAGCGCTGCGGTCGGGGACGAAGTCATGCTGGCGCGATCAGCACATGGCCGCGCACTATCCTCACGCCGAGTTCCCGCTTGCCTTGCGCTATGTGCCATGTGGGCAGCCACACAGGCGCGACAACTACGCTGCTCATGCGTGCTCGATGAGCACTTTGAGCCCGGGTTTGAGGGCCAGGCGTTTTT
>JAYUQF010000379.1:0-3503 GCA_043756885.1 Pseudomonadota bacterium | reverse complement strand
GGCCATCCATCGAAGAGACGAGCAAATTTTTCACACCCTTTTTTGGCGAAGAAGTGTCTCGCGAAACCATCGCGGACATTGGCTGGGAGTGCCTGCAGGATGAATGGTTGTTCAATGAGAAAGCGGGCATGACCGTCGCGGATGACATCATGGCTGATTGCATGAGCAGCGAGGGCATCGGGCCCGAGCACAGCATGAAGTTTGATGTGCCGGAGGAAATCGTGCGCATGGCCAAAACGCGCCAGCCGCCTACCGAGAAGTTCTGGCGCAAATCGCCCGCGGGCTGATATCCCATCGCGGTCCTGGTCAGGTGCTGACCAGGACCGCGTTCACCAACTCGAATGTAAAGCACCCAGGTCGCGCCGGTTAGCGCGGCCGCTCAGGGCAGTTGCTCACCCTTTTGCGCCGCCAGCAGACTCTCATCAAATCTCGCCACGCGTCGGGGCCCGTCATGCAGCAGGCCCTTGGCATAATCGATACCCATCTTGGCCAACGCCTCGCGCAGCGCGCGGCTGTCGGCATGTTCGGCTACGGTTTTCATGCCGAGCGCGCGCGCCACCCGACACAAACCCAGCACCACTTCGTAATCGACGGAACTGGCCAACATGCCGCGGACAAAACAGCCGCGGATCCCCAGATAATCGACCTGCATGGACTTGATGGCGTCGAGGACGTCGCCGCCGAGACCCAGATCGCCAATCATGAACTGACACTCATCCTGTTTCAGGGTGGTGATGAAATAGCGCACGAGGTCTGGATGGCTGGCGAGTATCGACTCGGGTAGCGTGAAGCCAATCCGGGGCGCCACACGCCGATGATCGCGCACCATGCGGATGGCGTATTCAAGTACGCGGTCATCACTCACCGCTTGTGCCGATAGTGGTATCAGCACCAGACGCATATCACCCAGCAGCTCGTGTTCGCTAAACAAAGCTTCGATACTGGCTTTGATCAACCAGCGGTCGATATCGGCGCTCAATTGATAGCGTGCCGCAACGGCGGCCACTTCCGGACGGGGTATGAATAGGTCGTTGGCGGTGCGGATGCCGACGCACACTTCGCAATGTTCCATCGGCAACGAGGCTGTTGTAGCGCACAGCGGCTGATAGAACAGGTCCAGCCGTCCGTCATGCAGCGCACGCTGAATGTCACGCACCACATCCAGGCGTTGCTCGTGCTGCTCTTGTTCACCGCTGGCGGGCTCGAACATTTGTACGCGATTGCGGCCGAAGCTCTTGGCGCTGTAACACGCGGCATCGGCGGCGCGCAGTAAATCACCAGTTGTGCGCAGTTCGGGGCCGATCTCCACCAAGCCAACACTGATAGATACCGGCAACTGAATATCGGCCCAGGTGAATTTGTGCTGATCAATAGCGCTGCGCAGACCTTCGCCTAGCGCCCGCGCGCGCTCTGCGCTGCAGCTATAAAGCAATGCGCAAAACTCGTCACCGCCGATGCGCGCCAGGGTATCGGCGCCACGAATGCGGGTGCGCAATACGTCGGTGAGTGTGCGCAAAGCATGATCGCCGGCGGCATGGCCGTAGGTGTCGTTGATGAACTTGAACTTATCGATGTCGATATAGAGCAGGGTATGAAGCTTGGTCGTCGCACCATCCATGCGCTGCAACAGCTTGTGCATGCGGCGTTCAAATTCGCGGCGGTTGATGATGCCGGTCAAGGCGTCGTGGCTGGCCTGCCAGGCGACCGATTCGGCGCGCTGTCGGCGGCGTGTCACATCGCGCAGTTGCATGCTCACACCGGCGAACTGCGCTTGGGCGTCGAACAGTGGTGTGGCCAGGTAGTCCACACCAAAAGCGACCCCATCCACACGCAGCAGTTGCGGTTGATCGTCCATGGCCTGCACCAGCCGATTGAGCCGCACCTGTTCGAAGATCTCGCGCGTGCGATTGTGCGGGTCACGGCCGTGCACGATACGCACACATTCCTCCAAGGCCAGCCCCAGCAGTTGTGTGCGGTCTAATCCCAGCAAGGCCGCGGCGCTGGCATTGGCGTAGTCGATATAACCCTTGGCATCGCAGGTCAGCAGTCCATCACCCAGGGTGTCGAGGGCTTGACGCTGGCGTGTTTCCTGCGCACGGATGGTGGTGCGCTCGGTTAGTTCGCGCTGCGCATGGGCGAGCATTTGTGGGGTATCGAATTGGGTCGCATCAGCCGCGAGCGGGTGCTGGCCCAGCACCAGCCGCAGGGTTTCGCGCAGCGCGTGGTGGGCACGAAAGTAGCCGCTGGCCACCAACTGCAAAGTGGCCATGGTTACGATCACCCACAGCACAACGCCGCTATGCTGTCCGTCAAAAATGATGCCGACGAGGGTCGTGAGCCCCAGGCTGCCGAGAAAATACGTATAGGCGTTGCTCTGTTCACCAAAAACCGGAATACCGAACAAGGCAACTGCAAGCGCGCCGCTCAGCATCGCCGCTACGGCTGAGCTATCGGCATAAGGCAGCAGTAATCCCAACCCCAAGCCCCAGGCCAGGCCCAGTGTGACGGCCATGGGCGTAACGAGTCGTTCATGGCCGTCGAACTCGCCAGTGCGCAAGGTCAGCTGCAAAAGTACATTGAGCAGCACAAAAATCGACCAACCCACGAGCAGGGCCGGCGGGGCCGCCCCGCGCAAACTTGTGGCGATGCCGGCCAAGGTAGCGAGATGCGCTACCAGCCAGCAGCGCCCGAGCAACACTTGGGCGGTTATGCCCGGACGGGTCGCAGCGAGTGGCGCAGCGGCGAGAAGCGCAGGAGGTTCGGTGGTGCTGCTGTGGCTGTCTTTCATCGACTTTGAATCCGTAACGGGTCCCAGCGCTGGCCCTCGCTTGCGGCGAGTGGGTGGCTTTGCTCGGTTTGTAAATTATTGTTACGGACGCAATCGGCGGTGTGAACCGTGTCACACGGCAGGGGCAGGGCGCGTGACCGGCGTCACGGGCTGAAGCGCGGCCAGGACGCGCCGGGCTGGCGCGCCCGCTTGGCGGTCAGATGCCGCGGCGGGCGGCGACCCGCAAGCGCAGCGCATTGAGCTTGATAAAACCCTCGGCGTCGGCCTGGTTGTAAGCGCCGGCATCATCCTCGAAGGTCGCGATAGCCGGATCAAAGAGGCTGTCTGCGGGCGCCTTGCGCCCTTCAACGGTGACATTGCCCTTATACAAGCGCACCCGCACCGTGCCATTCACGCGCTGCTGAGACTGGTCGATCATGGTCTGCAGCATGAGCCGTTCCGGGCTCCACCAATAGCCGTTGTAAATCAGCGCGGCGTAACGCGGCATGAGGTCGTCCTTGAGGTGGGCAACTTCGCGGTCCAGGGTCAGGGACTCGATGGCGCGATGGGCGCGCAGCATGATGGTGCCACCGGGTGTTTCATAACAGCCGCGGGACTTCATGCCGACGTAACGATTTTCGACGATGTCGAGGCGACCAATGCCATTGGCATTGCCCAGCGCATTGAGCTCAGTGAGTACCTGTGCCGGTGTCATCAACCTGCCATTGATGGCGAC
>JAYUQF010000378.1:0-9794 GCA_043756885.1 Pseudomonadota bacterium | reverse complement strand
GATCTTCGCCGGCCGGGGTGTTCAGCGGTGCGCCGCGCGCTTGCCAGTCGGGGATGAGTTCATTCAGTGCGCGAGGCTCGATGACGGCGCCGGACATGATATGGGCGCCCACCTCGGAGCCCTTCTCCAATACGCAGACCGTCAGCTCTTCACCATTTTGAATAGCGAGCTGGCGCAAGCGGATCGCAGCCGCCAGACCTGACGGCCCTCCACCCACGATCACGACGTCAAATTCCATCGCTTCGCGTTCCACGGCACCTCTCCCCGACCGCTCGATCTCAGCTCGAGCGGTTGTTGTCAGAATATTTGCAGCAGCGCCAGCGAGCGCACGCCGGTGGCCGGCGCGCAGTGCCAGGCCAACGGTTTACTTGTTGTTCAATGCCGCCGTCATGGCCGGCACTTCCTTGAACAAGTCGCCAACCAGACCATAATCGGCCACGCCAAAAATGGGTGCTTCTTCATCCTTGTTGATGCACACAATGACCTTGCTGTCCTTCATACCGGCCAGATGCTGGATTGCACCCGAGATACCGACTGCAACGTACAGGGTTGGCGCAACAACCTTGCCGGTCTGCCCCACCTGATAATCGTTTGGCACATAGCCGGCATCTACCGCCGCCCGGGAAGCACCCACCGCGGCACCAAGCTTGTCAGCCAGTGCTTCGATGATGGCAAAATTTTCAGCGCTGCCGACACCGCGACCACCGGACACGATGATATCGGCAGCAGTCAGCTCCGGGCGGTTGCTCTTGGTCAATTCCTCCGCAACCCACTGCGACAGACCGCTGTCAGCGGCGGCTGCTACCGACTCGATGGTGGCACTACCACCGGTCGCCGGTGCGGGGTCATAGGCTGTCAGCCGCACGGTAATCACCTTTTTTGCGTCGCTGGACTTGACGGTCGCCATGACATTACCAGCGTAGATAGGTCTCACAAACGTGTCGTTCGAAATGACCTCGGTTATCTCAGAGATCTGGGCGACATCCAACAGCGCCGCCAGACGCGGCATAACGTTTTTGCCGGTGGTTGTGGCGGCCGCAACCAGGTGTTCGTAGGGGCCTGCCACCTGCACCAGCAACGGCGCCAGATTTTCCGGCAGCGCATGGGCGTAATGGGGGGCTTCAACCAACAGCACTTTGCCTACGCCCGCCACTGCGGCAACGGCTTCGGCCACGGCGCGGCAGCCGTCACCGGCGACTAACACGTCGACTTGTGCACCGAGCGCGAGGCCTGCGGCAATTGCATTCAACGTTGCTGGCACCAGGCCAGCGTTATTGTGTTCGGCGAGAACCAATGCGCTCATGTCAAATCACCTTTGCTTCGTTGCGGAGCTTGTCGATCAGCGCCTGCACATCAGGCACCTTGATGCCGCCCTTGCGCGCCGGCGGCTCGGCGACCTTGAGCACCGTCAGTCGCGGTTTAACGTCAACACCCAGCGCTTGCGGTGTCAGCACGTCGAGTTGCTTCTTTTTGGCTTTCATGATGTTCGGTAACTTGACGTAGCGGGGTTCGTTCAAGCGCAGATCGGCAGTCACCACGGCGGGCATCTTGAGTGACACGGTTTGAATGCCGCCGTCAATTTCGCGAGCCACTTGTAGACGCTCGCCTTCGATGGTGACCTTGGCGGCGAAGGTACCCTGCGACCATCCCAGGAGCGCGGCCAACATCTGCCCGGTCTGGTTGGAATCATCGTCGATGGCTTGTTTGCCGAGGATGACAAGCCCCGGCTGCTCCTGTTTGATGACGGCGGCCAGCAGCTTGGCAACGGCCAGCGGCTGGGTGTCTTCTTCGGTCTCAACCAACACCCCGCGGTCGATGCCCATCGCCATTGCTGTGCGCAAGGTTTCCTGACACTGCTTGGGGCCTACCGATACCGCGATGGTTTCAGTGGCACCACCGGCTTCTTGAATACGAATTGCTTCTTCGACGGCGATTTCATCGAAGGGATTCATCGACATTTTGACGTTGGCCAGGTCGACGGCAGAGCCATCGGATTTTGGGCGGGCCTTGACGTTGTAATCAATGGCGCGTTTAACGGCCACAAGGATCTTCATGCGTTCCTCCTGCTCTGTGGGGATACCCTCAAGCGGTTCCTGTTTAAACCGTGAGCGTGCGTGCAGCGGCAGTGTGATTGCCACCGAACTTGTCGGTCACGCGATGCTCAGCATGAGCGCACGCGTCCGACAGTTTTTATACGTAGCCGGACCAAGGCGCGATCACGCCTTCCAGCACTGTGTTCGATCGCGCGCCCCACTGCGCCGAGTCGGCTGTCCGACTCCACATCACAGCAGACCCCGAGGTGCCAGGCCCAATGCCGGTTTCTGCCGGCGGCCAACACCACTCGTACCTCACCGACCGCGCCCTCTGCGCGATGCCAACAAGAAAGCGTAACCGGGCCGAATATTATCAGTAACGACTTGATCACAAAAGCCGCCGACGGCGCTCTGCACACAGCTGACGGGCCCGATCCTGAGTGCGCCACAGTGGCCGTGAAGGGCAATGTTATAGTGCGCCGCCACCCCGATCCTGAGCCGGCAAAAGGCCGAGGAGTTTCACGCTATGAGCACGCACCCGACCGCCACACAACATCCGCACCTCGCCAGCGCTGAGGCCCTATTCAGCTGGACTGACCCGCTTGGCCTCAGCGCCCAGTTGAGCGATGAAGAGCGCCTCACGAGCGAAGCTGCCCACGCTTTTTGCCAAGCCCAGCTTATGCCGCGCATCTTGCATGCACACCGCCACGAACATTTTGATCGCGCCATCATGCGCGAATTCGGCGAGCACGGCATGTTGGGCGCAACGCTACCTGAAGAATATGGGGGTGCCGGCCTGAGCTACGTGTGTTACGGCCTGATCGCGCGTGAAGTTGAACGGGTCGATTCAGGTTATCGCTCTGCCATGAGCGTGCAGTCGAGCCTGGTCATGCACCCTATCTATGCTTACGGCGACGAAGCACAACGCAAAAAATATCTGCCGAAGTTGGCCAGCGGTGAATTTGTGGGGTGCTTCGGCCTGACCGAACCTGATCACGGCTCTGATCCCGGCGGTATGAAGAGTCGTGCGAAAAAAATTGCCGGCGGCTACCACCTGAGCGGCAACAAGATGTGGATCTCCAACGCCCCGATTGCCGATGTGTTCGTGGTGTGGGCCAAAACCGCCGACGATGGGGTAATTCGTGGTTTTATCCTTGAGGCCGGCATGCAGGGCCTGTCGACGCCGAAGATCGAAGGGAAGTTCTCGCTACGCGCCTCGATAACGGGCGAGATTGTCATGGACGAAGTATTCGTGCCCGAGTCCAACCTGTTGCCCAATGTGCACGGTCTGCGCGGCCCTTTTGGCTGCTTGAATCGCGCCCGCTACGGCATCGCCTGGGGTGCAATGGGCGCCGCAGAATTCTGTTGGCACGCGGCGCGCCAGTACACTCTCGACAGGATCCAGTTTGGACGCCCGCTGGCAGCTAACCAGCTGGTGCAGAAAAAGCTTGCCGATATGCAGACCGAAATTGCCTTGGGCTACCAGGCAGCGCTCGCGGTGGGACGCATGATCGATGCTGGCACGGGCGCGCCCGAGGCCATCTCCCTTATCAAACGCAACAACTGTGGCAAAGCCTTAGACATCGCCAGGGCGGCGCGTGACATGCACGGTGGCAACGGCGTGTCCGATGAATACCATGTGATCCGCCACATGATGAACCTCGAAGCCGTCAATACCTACGAAGGCACGCACGACGTGCACGCCCTGATCCTGGGGCGTGCGCAGACGGGCATTCAAGCCTTCACGGCCTGATGCCCTGCGCGCCGCGTTTGCGCGCAACCTGACGTTGTGTTTGAATTCGCCAGTCCTGCCGGGGTTTAGGTTCCGTGCCCACCGAGGCGTGCGCCACTATGCGAGCGACTCGATATCACTGTCGATGTGCGTTTGCAGAGCACGGGCCACAGCCAATCATCGATTCCAGCCTTGTCCGGCAGTGAGGGAGACCGTCACGACGGTGCGCATTTTTGCGCAGCCCGAGATTCGTGATTCAGGGGGAAAACAGCCGCCAATGTGCGCAATAAAAGCGGTTCATAAGACTAGGGGTCGATACGATGAATATCTATGTGGGAAATCTGCCTTACAGCATCCAGAGCGAGCAACTACGGGAGGCTTTCGAGCCCCACGGTCAGGTGACAGCGGCAGAAGTAATTTTTGATCGCCGGACCAAGCGCTCGCGCGGGTACGGCTTTGTAGAAATGGCCGACGACGAGGCGGCGCGCCGCGCCATCGCTGTGCTCAACGGTAGCGACTTTCACGGGCGCGAGTTGCGTGTAGACGAATCGCAACCGCGGGAAGATAAGCCCGCACGCAGCGAACGTGACAGCGACACGGGCGAGCGTCGCCCTCGCCAGGCTCAAGCGCCCCGGGCCGACAAAGCGCCAGCGCCGGCGCCAGCTGCCTCCGGTGGCGGTGTGTTCGGTTTTGTGAAAAAGCTGTTTGGCTGAATGTGGCGCAGACCACTGCCCCACTCGCCGTCAACCTGCCCAACGCGGCTCAGCCAGCCTGGCGCGCTTATTGCGCGATGCTGGCGAGCAAGGACGCCCACTTCGGTTTCCTCGATCACCTCAACCGCAAAGTCAATGAAGGCGGCCAGCGCACGCTGGCCGAAGCCGCCCGCCTGCAGCAGCTGCTAGCCGAACACAATATCTGCGTTAAGGAATTTGCCAGCACGGTTAAAGCCCTGGCCAACAGCGAACCCGCAGCTCACGCCGCACTGGTGGCCGCGCTTGCGAGCCTTAATCACGCGCTGGGAGCAGGGGTGAATTAACGGCGACGAGGCGCGGTTCCAGGGCCTTCAAGCCGGATTGTCGTCCCACAAACGCGTTGCCGCCGCAAAATACTCGGGCTTGCCGGTGGTCCAGATTTCGCCCCAGTGTTGGCCGCCACCATCGACTTCTAAAATCACGCCATTGATGAAGCGCCCACCGGGCCCCCCCAGAAAAATGCACGCCTCGGCTATCTCCCACGGGGAACCGGCACGCATCATGGGATTAGTACGCGGATAACGCGCCCGCGTTGTTTCCGAATACACCGCCCAGCCCTCGGTCTCGATGGCACCTGGCGCAATGCAATTGACCCGAATGCCTAGCGGCGCCCACTCCACGGCGGCCTTTTGCGAAAAAGCCATGACCCCGGCGCGGGCTGCGGCCGTGTGAGCCACGCCGTGCAGGTTTTGATTTACCACCACGATATTAACGATGCTGCCGCCACGCCCGGCCTCACGCCAGTGTTGAGCGGCGGCATTCATCATGTGCCAGGTGCCATGCAGATTAGTATTAATGACCGCATGCCAGCCCTTTTCACTGAAGTCGATCGAAGCTTGCGGGAACTGCCCACCGGCGCTGTTGACCAGCAAGTCGATAGTCCCAAACTGCGCTGAGATCACCGCAAACGCGTTATCGACGGCACTACGCTCGCGAATATCCACCACTTGGGCGTGGGCTTGCAGTCCAGGCACCGCATTGATCGCATCCACCACCGCAGCCAGTTTTGCCGGTGTGCGGCCACCGACGATCACCCGCGCACCGAGGCGGGCCGCCAGCCAAGCGGTGGCGCGTCCCATACCACTCCCGGCACCCGAAACAAACACCGTCTGACCGGCCAGCAGGCCAGCCGCAAAGACTGTCGTCTGCGCGGCAAGATCGGCATTGCTGCGCGGCATATTCGGTGTTTCATTCATCGTGATTACTTCAGCAATTCGCGGCTGATAATCATCTTGCGCACCTCGGTCGTGCCGGCGCCGATCTCCAGCAGCTTGTTGCCGCGATAAAGACGATTGATTTCCGACTCCCACATATAACCCATGCCACCGTGTACCTGTACACCCTCGTCCAAAACACGATTGAGCATATTGGCGGCGTACATGATCGAAGCAGCCGTATTGGCGTGGATCATGCCGCGGCCGCCCGCCCCGACTTCGAGATCGTTAGCTTCGGCCAGCACTTTAAAATTCAGCGCTTTCATGGTCTCAACCCATACGTACATATCGGCGATCTTTGATTGCACCATCTGGAACTCGCCGATCGGCTTGCCAAACTGCACGCGAGTCTTGGCGTATTCAATGGTCAGCTCCAGCGCTCGTTCAGCCATGCCAACACAAATCGGCGCAATCACCGCGCGCTCGAGATCGAGCCCGCTCATGACCACCGCCACGCCTTCGTTTTCTTTGCCCACCAGATTCTCGGCGGGGACTTCACAATCATCGAATAGCAGCTCACCGGTCTGACTGCCGCGAAAACCCATCTTGATCAGCTTCTGCGCGACGCTGAATCCCTTGAAGTCTTTTTCGACAATAAACGCCGAGATGCCGTGCGCACCTTTGTCCGGCGCGGTTTTGGCATAAACCAGCAGGACGTCAGCCACCGGACCGTTGGTTATGTAGATCTTGCGACCGTTTAAGATGTAGCGGTCGCCCTGTTTGCGCGCGGTGGTCGCCATCGAACCGAGCGCATCGGAACCCGCGCCGGGTTCGGTCAAGCCGAGAGCGCCGATTTTTTTGCCCGAGCACAGGCCTGGCACGTATTTGCGCCGCAGGAATTCGTTCGAATTGCGATAGATATTGTTCAGACACAGATTTTCGTGGGCTATCCACGACAATGCCATTGCATAATTCCAGCGCCCGAACGCCTGCGCGACCAGACCGCTGGTGAAGAAGTCCAGGCCTTGACCGCCATATTCTTCGGCCACCGTTAAACCGAAATAACCCATCTCGCCGATCATTGGAAAGGCGCTATCGGGCCACCATTCTTCGTTGTCCATGCGCACCGCCAGCGGGTACAACTCGTTACGCGCGAATTTATCCGCCTCGTCCAGCATCTGGCGCTGGTCGACGTTGAGATCAAAAGCATTGACTGGACTGGACATCTATCGTTCTCCACTCGAAATGGGTGCGGCTGCTAGCGCGATATTATTTTTTACGTTGTGCAAAAAAGGCTTCCAGAGTCGCCAGGGTGCCCGGACTTGACGCGATCTCGGCGATATTCTTTGCTTCCAGCTCAAGCTGCTGTTCCAGCGAATTGTTGAGGCTGGCGCGCAGCAGACGTTTGGCTTGCGCGACGGAACCTGATGGCGCATCGGCGAGTTGGCGCAGAAGTTTTTCCACTTCCGCTTCGAATTTATCGTCATCGACAACCCGCGCGATGATGCCAAGGCCGCACGCCTGCTCGGCGCTCAGGGTTGGATTGGTCGCCATGATGTCAAAGGCGCGCTGCACACCCACCAGTCGGGGCAGGAACCACGTCCCACCGCCATCGGGCGTAAGCCCCGAACGGGTATAAGCGAGGTTAAATTTGGCCGAACGTGTTGCAATGGTCAGGTCGCACATCATCGCCATGCTCATACCACCACCTGCTGCCATGCCGTTAACCGCGCACACAACCGGTACTGGCAAACGGTTCAATGCGGTGATGGCCAGATGAAAATAGGCCGCCATCTCACGCACATGCTCACGCAAATTGTTTCGTTCACGCAGAAACTCGTTGAGGTCGCCGCCAACTGAAAACTCTTTGCCATTGGCGGTCATTAGAACCACGCGGATAGCAGGATTGCCTTCACAGGCAATCGCAGCGCGCGCCAGCTCTTTGGTGAATTGCGCACCGACGACGTTATGGTGAACGGCGTCGTCGAAAACAATGCGCGCGATACCGTCAGCGATACTGAAGGCGATGACAGGCTTAGACATGGGTTTCCTCTTATTCGAGCACACGATTGTGCTCAGGGTTCGCGGTGTTCTGGTCTCAGATAGCTTGGTTTAGTGACACGCACCTTGGCCATCACATGTTCGAGCATGGCGTGCTCAAGTTCCGCCATGCGCTGATCAAATTGGCCGGCGTGGATCTGTGCGCTCAAACGCGCCGTCAACTCATCACGTGGCACCTCGGCACCAAAACCACCGAGTGCACGCAAGCGTGCATCATCGTGGCTCTCCTGCGGCGACCATGCCTGTAATTCACGGGTCACAACATCGAGCAACTGCACTGCGCACAAAGCATGGTAACGATCCATGCCCGACAAGCGCGGCGTGAGATCGTCGATGTACTCCCGTACCGTAGTCACGATTTGTGGTAACGAAGGCCAATCATGGGCCATGAGCTTAACCTCAGTCGAACTTGCCCATGATGGTCATGAGCATGTCGTATTCAATAAATGCTGTATTACGGCCACAGGCGGCGTATGCGGGTGAGCGCCGTCCACCGTGCACATGACCGTAGATCTGCATGACGTTATACAAGGCCCAGCGCAGTAAACCGTAGATCTCCCACCAACGCACCGCGCTGCGATCAACGGCACGGCCACCAGCGGCTTCATAAGCATCAAACAGAGCTTCCCGGGAGCCGAAGCCACCCGCTGGTTTATCAACGTTACCAAAGCGCCAGGAGCGCGTACAAAACCAGCCGAATTCTTCCTCCGGGGCACCGATGTGCGCACATTCCCAGTCAAGCAATGCACGCAGCCCGAGTTGCGGATCGACCATCATGTTGCCGGTGCGGAAATCGCCGTGCAGCAATACCCGCGCCGGTGCCGCAGGCCGCCGCTCTTGCAGCCAACGAAAGGCGTACTCCAGGGCGGGGTGCGGTTCGCCGTAGGCTTCGTAGTGCTCGCGCTGCGCCATTAACGGGTCGATGCTGTCACGCACCTTGTCGAGGACCTTGACCTCACCCACCGCGATGCCATGCAAACGTGCCAACACCGTCGCGGCCTGCGGCACGAACAGCGCCCGAGCAGGTGCAAAGGCCGGATCGGTCAGCAGGCGCTTGGGCAAAGTTTCGCCGGCGACAAAGCGCACAACGTAGCCGCGCCCCAGTTCATCATGCGTCTCAAGCTTGAAAATCGGCTCGGGCACCGGCAGGCCGTGGGCAAAAGCCACCTGCAGCAACGGCCATTGCTGTTCTGGCGAGAGAAACGGTGTGTAGGCCATAGTGTAGGTTTCTTGGCGAAACACCAGCCGCTCGCGCGCGCCGCCCTCGCTTCGGTCAAACAATACCGTGCGGTTTGATCCACCCAGCGTTGCGATGTCGATATTGTCGATTTCCGTCGCCGCCCCAAAACGTCGTCGCACCGCTGCGCGCAGACGCTCTATGATGGCCGCCAGCTCATCGGCCACTGCAGTTTTAGTACTCATGGGGCAAGCATCAGCCTACAACGGGTAACCAACCGGTCGCCCATCCTCCAACAATTCGATGTATTCCGTCACGCCAATACCGGTGCGGTCACCCCAGGTCCACATGGTCAGGCCTTCGGCGATGCGCGAGGACAATACCTGCTCACCAATCTTGCGGCGATTGCTCAAGGGTGCCATTTGGATGACTTCACCTTCGAGTTGCACTGCGCGTTTAGCGGTGCGCACACCGAGACGGATGGCTTTGGGATCTTTGCGCGCCGTCCACTCCGTATAAACGTCGAGGTCGGTAATATCTTCGTAATCGCCGTCGAACTGCAGCACCCCACAGCGCCGTGTCACGCCATCACGACCGGTGATCTTGAGCAGCATTAAACCGCGGTCTGCACCGAAGTTGGCGATGAACAGCCGGTAGAAGTAAATATTGGTCCAGAAACGCGGACCCCAGGAATGGTCCCGCCAGCCATAACTATCGAAACTGAAAACCTGCCCGCCGATATCCATGCGGCCCACCGTACGGGTGTGCTGATTGAAGTGCCCAAAAGAAAAATCGCGGCCATACATCGTTTCCTGATCGTCGCGCGTGGGCTCGCCACCATGCATGGGCGAGACCGCAGTCAGATCAAATTCGACGAGGCCGGCC
>JAYUQF010000377.1:0-3510 GCA_043756885.1 Pseudomonadota bacterium | reverse complement strand
TGCCGATTTTTCCGCATCTTTGTGATAACGCAGCGGCACCAGTCCGCCGTTGGCGACCATGCCCACTTCGCCCGATCCTGGCTGCACTTCGTGGCCGTTTTCATTAAACACCTTGGTGGTCGGTCGCAAAGCAAACTTGGCCGTCTCACCCGCTGGTGTGTCCTTGGTCATGATCGACTGCCCCATGCCACCTTCAGTTGAACCGAGCACATCGCCGAGCGCGATGTGCGGCAGGTACTCGAGCATGGCGCGTTTGACTTCAACCGACCACATGGCGCCAGAAGAGATGATCAATTGCATGCACGACAGATCCCAGCGCCCCGGGTGTTGTTCGAGGGCGCGCAACATCGGCCGCGCAAAAGCATCACCGACAATGATCAGCTGTTGCACCCGTTCACGCGTTATGGTGTCCAACAACTCCATCGGATCAAGACCACGGCCTTCGAGAAATACCGTCGTGCCACCCAGCATATGGGGCGCCATCATGCCCAGCCAGCAACCCGTGCCGTGCATCAATGGTGGCGCCGACATCGCCACCAGCGGCACACCGGCCGCGACCCGCGCGCAAGCCGCAGCGGCCAGATCGCTGGCCTTTTCGAAAGGCGGTTTGCCAAACATGGTTGGATAGGACTGAAAAAAGAAGCTACTGAAATCGCGCAGGGAATAAGTCACGCCCTTGGGCATGCCGGTGGTACCGCCGGTGTAAAGGATATAAAGCTCGTCACCCTGATACTTGATGCGCGCAGCGGGTGGGCTGGTGGCCTGCAGTGCGTCGTAGTGCAGCGCGCCTGCGACCGCGTGCCGGCCATCGGCACACGGCCCATCGTCAACTTCGACCAGCAGTTTTAAACCCGGGATTTGATTACGTACACGGGCCACACGATCGGCCAATGAACTGTGATAAACCAGTGCTTCAACATCGGCATTAACGAGCAGGTAGGCCAGTTCCTGGTCGAGATAGCGGTAATTGATGTTGATACCAACACCGCGCATTTTCATGGCGGCAAAGCTGGTTTCACAATATTCAGGCGAGTTATACAGATACATGCCAACCCGCGCATGGGGCGCGAGCCCGGCATCGAGAAAAACTTGCGCCAGGCGCGCAGCGCGCTGCTCGTATTCGCGCCAAGTATAACGACGAGTGCCCTGCACCACTGCGATGGCGTCCGGCACGGCGTCCGCCACCGATTCCCAGATCGCGCCAAAATGTGTGTCGACCATAACCGCCTCGCCCCTTGTTGTTCGCCGGCATTGTCGGCGATAGCAGGCAGGCGCGCGAGAGGTAGGTGTTATGTCAGCTGAACCTGGATATCGGTGTCAACTAGCGTAAATGCTGCGCCGTTGCTGTAGGACTGATAAAGCTGGCCGTCAGCGAGCAGCACGGGCCCGCTGTTGCTCTGCGACCAACCACCCCCGGTCATTTGCACAGTATCGTCGGCTTCGCCTTGCACTAGCAAAGTGTCACTAACATTCGACAGAGCCAACACATCACTGGCGGTGAGCTTCAGCGTATGGGCCTCGTCAGGCGCATAGCTGTTTGGTGCAAAGCGGATGTTCTCTATCCCGACCAGGATGTCGTTCGCAACCGCAGTGAGATCGAGCGAAATACTGTCACCCTCGCCGGTAAGGAACAATGTGTCGGCATTACCCGCGCCGCCATCTATTCGTATCGCGCTTAGTTCGTAGTGCAAGGTGTCGTTACCCGCGTCACCGAGAAGGGTATCAGCACCACCCCCGCCAATGATTTCATCGGCGCCCTGACCGCCATCTAAAACGTTGGCGCCTGCATTACCGATCATGAAGTTTGCTTTGACATTGCCAGTGCCGCTGATGGGTGTTGAGCTTGGCCGAAGCACCAGTTCTTCCTGGTGAGCAAGCAAGGTATAGGTAATAGTGCTGTTGACGCGGTCAACACCATCGTCAGTATCGGCGTCGTGGATATCGCCCGCATGGTCGATGTAGTACGTGTCATTGCCATCGCCGCCGACCAAGTGATCATCGCCTGCGCCGCCGTCGAGAGTGTCATCACCCGCCAGACCGCGCAACTCGTCCACCACCGCATCGGTGCCTACGATGGTGTTGTCTTTGGCGTTACCCATGCCAACATGGCCGGTGCGGGTGCCGTAAAAAGTCAGATGCTCCTGATGCTCGCCCAGGTTGTAATCAAAACTTGCGAGTACCCGGTCGAAGCCGGGATCAAGTTCGGTTTTAACCACTTCGGCATTGGTGTCGATTTCGTAGGTGTCATTACCGTTGCCACCCCACAGCACGTCAATGCCCTCGTCGCCACGCAGATAATCATCACCATCACCACCGACCAGCACGTCAGTGCCGTTGCCACCGGAGAGGAAATCGTCACCGGCACCACCGTCCAGCCGGTCGGCGTTATGCCGGCCAAATAATCGATCGTTGCCCGCGTCACCAAACAGCTGATCGTTGCCGGTGCCACCATCGAGGCCATCGTCACCGTCACCACCACGCAAGACGTCGGCGCCGGCTTCACCGAAGATCCCATCTCTGCCGCCATCCCCAAATAGCTGATCGTCGCCCTTGCCACCTTCCAGCACGTCTATGCCACCCTTGCCCCGTAAAACATTGGCAGCATCGTTGCCGCGCAGAAAATTCCCGCCCTCGTTGCCGATACCCGTCAGGGCTGCCGCGCCGAGTAATATCAACTCTTCCTGAAAACTGCCGAGGGTGTAGCTGACGATGCTCTGCACTTGGTCGCGGCCGTCGTCACCTAAGGTTTTGTTGATTTCGCGCGCATTGTCGATGACATATCGGTCATCACCTTTGCCACCCCGCAGGTCGTCAATGCCTTTGCGGCCGTCGAGCACGTCGATGCCTGCAAGGCCGCTCAGGATATTGGCGCCTTCGTTGCCGTTCAGCTGGTTATTGCCGGCATTGCCAGTACCCTTCAGGGCGGCTTTACCCAATAAGGTGAGATGCTCTTGGTTGGGGCCGAGCACATAACTCAGCAAGGCGCCTACCGCATCCGCGCCCGCGTCGGCCAAGCTCTTGGTGATGTCGCCAGCGTTGTCGACGATGTAGATATCGTTACCCGCCCCACCCCGCAGGTCATCGTCGCCGGCACGACCGTCGAGGTAATCATTGCCAGCACCACCGTCTAGGAAATCATTGCCGGCACCACCGTCAAGGGAATCATTACCGCCCTTGCCGATTAGCAGGTCCTTGCCAGCCAGCCCGAATAATTCGTCTGCGCCGGCACCGCCGGTGAGCGTATCGTTGGAAATCGTGCCTTCTTTTCTGGCCATGTCATCGTCCATAACAAGATGCGCCAATCCGGCGCGCAGGCGACCTTATACCGCGCGGACCGCGAGCCTGCTATGACCTGGCACCGTGTTCGAGAGATCTGTCAATTGTTTGCAAGCGGCGTGTTCAAAGTTGGAACTTTATGCGCTTTTGCGCGCAACACTGTGCGCGTCGATGAGCAGAGTGAATTGGGTATCATGTTGAGCATCCTGGCCGGGCTAAGCCGGCCGCTCACCT
>JAYUQF010000376.1:0-3513 GCA_043756885.1 Pseudomonadota bacterium | reverse complement strand
TGCCAATCCCCACGTGCCTTACAGTCCGGCTGAGATCACCGCCGAGGCGCTGGCTTGTGCGCGCGAGGGCGCCGCTATCATTCACTACCACGCCCGTGATCCCGTCAGTGGTGCGCCGGCCACCGACTTTGCGCTGTACGCTGACACTGCACGTCGCATCAAGGCCGCCAGCGATCTGATCATCATGCCCACGTTGGGCGCGTGGCAGCTGCCGTCACCGCAGGCGCGCATTGCCCATGTGATCGAGATGGCCGGCGATCCGGCTACCAGGCCCGAGCTTGCGCCTATCGACATGGCGAGCAGCAACGTTGATGTGTATGACCCGCAGGCGCGGCGCTTTAAGACCGACGACACGGTCTACGTGAATACCACCGCCACCTGGCAGTATTTTGCGCGGGCCATGCAGGCTGTGGGTGTGAAGCCTATGCAAGCTTTATGGAACATTTCGTCGATCCGACACACGGCGGCGCTGGTCGAGATGGGTGTATTCAGTCAGCCGCTCTACTGCGGCCTTGTCCTGACTGAACAGTGGCTGCTGGCGGGACACCCTGGCACGGTCAAAGGCCTGCAAGCATTTCTCGATTTCCTGCCGGCGCAACAACACTGGCAGTGGTCGGTGATGTGCGCTGGCGGCAATCTATTCGCCGTCGCCGCAGCGGCCATGGAGCGTGGTGGGCACATCGCCATTGGGCTCGGTGATTATCCTTATCTGGAGCTAGGCATGCCGAGCAATGCCGAGTTGGTCGCGCGCATCGTGGCACTGGCACGCGCCATGGGTCGCGACATTGCCACACCTAGCGAAGCGCGCCAGCTGCTTGATCTGCGCGCCTAAGGCGCATCGCGGCGGCAGACTCAAACGCCGGGTGCCAAGACCTGCAGAGTCTTCATCTCAAGTTCCGTAGGGGCCGGATCAATAGGCATCACGATAACCCGTGTTGCACCGGCCGTTATATGGGCCGCCAGGCGTGTTTCCAACGCGGCCGCGTCACCCCAGGCAACCAGCATATCGATCAGTTGATCGCTGCCACCGTCGGCAAAATCCGCGTCGTTGTAACCGAGCTTGCGCCATTCCCGGTGGTAATAATCGAGGGTCAGATAGTAGGCCAAAGTGCTGCGTGCTATGCGGCGCGCGGTGCTGGCATCGGTTTGAGCGAGCATGGCACAGACCACATTCAGCTCAGCACGAGCGCCCAATTGTGCGCGTGAACGGCGTGTATGCTCGACCGACATCAAATACGTGAGGATGCCGTCGCAACGCTCAGCGGCCAGTTGTTGCAGCTGTGGGCCGTGGGCAGCCAAAATTAAAGGCGCACTCGCTGCGGCGGCGGCGCTTTGCACTTTGATGGTCGCGAGCTTATCCAGAAAATTGCGCATCTTGACCAGCGGTGGTTTCCAGAGGTGGCCGCGCGTCTCGTTCAACGCCACGTTCGACACGCCAACACCAAGGATGAAGCGTCCCGCCGACAACTCTGCAAGTGTGTCGCGGCCCTGGGCTATGGCATGCACATCACGCACGTAAATGTTGGCAATGCCGGTGGCCAGCCTGATGCGACTGGTATGGTTAAGCAGATGGGCGGCCGTGACAAAGGGTTCACGACCAAACAGTTCGGGGATCCAGAAGCTGTCATAACCCAAGCTTTCCAGTCGACGCACGTAGGCGGTCATTTCGGCGACGCTGTGTTTGTCCAACATTGCCAACACGCCGCGCGAGGCAGGTTTGTCACGCATAAAGAAGTCCTCTGCTGAAGATGTCTTCGGCTTCGATAGGTCAGCTAAGTGGCCGCGCCCGGGCGCGGGCGATGACGCCTGGCGTTCACGGCCCAGTCGCAGGCAAGCCTTCGTTGGGTCGCAACTTGAACCCTCGTTCGCCGTTGTCCAGTCCCGCCGACGGGCGGGACTGGGCGCGCTTGCCACTGGGAATATGGAATTCCGCGTTGCCGGTGAAATAACCGATCAGATGCAGAAATGCTTCGTCGAGCTGTGCAACCGTTTCCGGCCACAGCGCTGCATTCCAGTTTATTTGTGGGCGCAGCCAGCGCAGCGTGTAGTAGGGAAGGATCGCCGCGCGCCGTGTATCGCGCGTGCTGTTGGCACCGGTCTGGTGCCATAGGCGCCCATCCATCACCGCTATTGAGCCGGCCGGCGCCACGACACCAACGGTGTTGTAGCGCTGTTTCGGATCGGGGTTGTGGCCGCGGTGGTGCGAGCCCGGCACATAGCGAGTGCCGCCATTTTCTTCGGTCATGTCATCCAGCAGCCAGGCGACCACACAGGCCAGCGGCCGATCGGGCCACGGCGGCAACACATAACCTTGGTCGGCGTGCATCGTCATGGCTTGATTACCCGGTTCAGTGATGTTGGCGCTGCAGTTAGACACCATGAAATCCGGCCCCAGCAGATGGCGCACAAAATCGAGCGCGATCGGGTGCCGGGTGAGTTCGACAAACACGGGGTCGAGATTCAGTAGATGCCATACCCGCATATTGTGATCATCGGGATCAAAGGCAAAACCGCGGGTTGCCACCTCGTCTGCTTCGCTGACTGGAATGGCTGCGTAGAGACGGCGGCGCACGTCAGCGGTCTGCTGTGGCGTCAACACATCGCGCAATATGGCGACACCGTAGGTTTCGAGGTCTTGAAGTGCGCAGGCGAGATCGGTGGTGGGGGAGGCGGCAGAATCCATGGCTGGGTCGCTCCGTGGTTGGGATCGCAAACGTGTTAATAAAACTGAAAGCAGCGACTGCTGGTAAATCGACTCACGCGCGGTGCCGAGCATAACACCACCCTGAGCGCCACGCGTTCAATCGCCGACTGAGCTTGCATCATGACCTCTACACCATCTATCCCGGTGAACCCTTACCTGCCAGTGGCCATTTTGAGACGCGCCAGAGCGGTGCAGAGGATGGCTTTCATCTGCTCCTGAGTGATGGGGAATACCGTCGTTGCGTTTCGGGCGAGGCAGTCAAGGGCTCGTACTACGACAACTTCGACATACCGCCGTGCCGAGTCCGGCACTCACTATCTTCGACATCGCCGGTATTTGCGCAGGATACGGGCCATCGCAATCGCACTTCGCCCTCTGTTTTTACGGACTATCGTTGTCGTCATCGGCGCGGAACTGGGTGACATGACCGACACCGTCAAACACTTGCGCTGAGCCTCGAAAAATACCACTTTGCCACCGTCGAGGACCCTATGAATTTCTGCGCGCAGACCCTACACCCGCTCATGGATTGCGTGGAGCAAAAAAGAGCCCCGGCCAGAGCCGGGGCAACCCCGTAGGAGAAGGGAGGCGATAGCGAGTTCGAGAATAAACCTCAGGCGAGTTTCATGGCAGTGAAAAACTGTTGGTCGCCGCGGCGCACCAACACCACCACCGGCCGCTTGTCGCTACGCGCAGTGCCCAATGCCTGTTTGGCGCTGTTGACATCACCCACTTCGGCGTTATTGACGCGCACGATGATGTCGCCGGGTCTGAGCCCACTCTCATCGGCCGCGCTGCCGTTTTTGACA
>JAYUQF010000375.1:0-3540 GCA_043756885.1 Pseudomonadota bacterium | reverse complement strand
CTGACCCTCGAACTCCTAAATGTCCGCACGCCGCCGCGTCAACGTCATCCCCAAAGCCGGTAACCCTAACAGCATGAGGCCTAGCGCGCCCGGTAGTGGGACGGCGCTGGGCGGCGTGATGTAGTCATAACCTGAAACTGAGGTGAAGGATGCCGCGGGCACCTCGTCGCCGAAAGCGTCTACAATTCGCGCGTTTCCGATCAGCGCCGTGTTGCCGAAATTGCTTTCGGCCCGGCAAGTCGAAGTGCTGTTCGTAGCGCAAGTGGTGGAAGAAAATGCCGTGAGTTCCAGCGTAAACGTGTCGACCGGATTAGCGTCCAGATCGACTAGTGGGATACGCACGTAACCGCGGCCCCCGAAGCCGTGTTCGTCATTAGGACCAATGGTCGGCGAAAAGGCCAGTTCCTCCCCTGGAAAAGCGATGAAGTTCGAATCCCCGTAGTCAGACGAAGTAGCTACGTGCGGTTCTGTTTCCAATAATCCGAACCAGTTAAAATGCACCTCAAACACGTTGCTGGGTGAAACCTCGGTGTTCTCAGGGTCCCAAGTGCGGACGGAAAAACCGGCGACTGCATGGTTACCGATATTGAAATCCCTCCTCCGAAGATATCCGCTCAGCGATACCTCAAGTTGCAAAAAGTCGAAGGGACCGGCGTTGGCGACCGTGATCTCGTCTTCGGAACCGAGCCCCAGCTGAGCGTGAGCCTCGACCGGCATCAGCATCGATGGATCCACATTGGCGAGTTCCGAGACGACCAAGCTGCGGGTGGAAATTCTCCCGTAGGTAGCGTAACCGGAATAATGCTGCAGCAGGCTCGGCGCGCCGGGGAAAGGTGTCGGGAGCAGCGTCTGGACGGATCGCGACGCGAGCACTTGGAGAGGATCAGAAAAATCCTCGCTGAAATCCGGAGGATTCGGATTGACGGCACTGTCCATTCGCCCGGAGCCTTTGATGGCGGCGCCGAACGCCTGAGTGCAAATCGCGGGAATGCAGAGCAGCGCTGCCATCGAGCGTGCCAACAATCGAATTCGGTAGTCGCCCTTCCGGTCTGCGGCGCCCCGGTTAAGAGATAAGCCCATAATATATTCTCCTCGCTAGCTGCTCGCCGGACTATACACCCGGCGAGCATGGCGCGCGCGTCAACAGCGCGTCCAGCTCGAACTGGCGGCCGTCGGTCTGCGGCGCGTCGACCAGCGCCTCATCCGCCAGCGCCAGTGCGGCGTGCGGAGCACCCTGACTCAGCTTCGCCTCCGCCAGGAAGAACAGGGCCCGGGCCGTGATTCCGAAGCCGACGCCGTGCTCTCGAGCAAGCGCCAGCGCGCGCAGCCCGGCTTCCTCCACACCGCGCCACTCACGGTTGGCCACGAGGGCGATCCCGAGAGCCACTTGCGCAAGGATTAGAAGAATGGGTACTCCACTTTCCTCGGCTCGCGCGAGCGCGCGGCGTGCGTGCGTCAAAGCGCCTGGTGCGTCTCCCGCAAGATACCCGCGCACCGCGTGGCATCCGCGACCAGATAAACGCTGAGGGTTCTGCGGCCGGGTACTGACCAGCTCGGTCCAGATCGGATGCGGCCTCGTCGAAACCACCCATCTCGACCAGGGCCGCTCCCCGAAACAACAGGCCGAGAACGAAATGGGCCCGCTAGCAGCCCGTCGGACTGGGGTAAGAAGTAGAGGTCGAGAGAGGTTCGCTGCCAGTGGGTAAGGTCGTTAGGTCGATCATGTTGGCTACGGAGCCAAGAAAGAATGAGGGCAAACTGCCCTCATCCGAGGGCCAGGGTGTGCAAGACCGCCATCCGGCGGATGTTCCATGCCATCGTCACTAACGACCATTCGCCGCGCACGGCCTGTATCCCCCGCAGCAAGAACTGTCGGAAGCCCATGATGTTTTTGACGATCCCGAAGACGGGCTCGACGGTCTGTTTGCGCAAGGCATACCAGCCACGGCCGTCGCGTGTGCGCAAGCGATGCTTCATGCGCTCTGTGGCGTCGGCCGGTGTGATCAGCGGCGGTGGCTCGCTGAAGCGTTCTTGCCAGGGCAGATGATGTGCCTCACGCCCACTGGCCAGCATCGGCTCGATGCCGACATTGACGCAGGCGGTGACGTTGGCTGCACTGTAATAACCGGCATCGGCCAGCATGCGCGTCACTTCACCGAGTTCGTCGGGCAAGGCATTGAGCGTGGTGAGGACGGGCGTGAGCTGCTGTTTATCATTGGCGGCCTGTGTCAAACCGGTGGCGACCACCAGCATGGTGTTGGTATCGACGGCGGCCTGCGCGTTATAGCACTGCTCGAAGCCGCCGCCGGCCACCGGCATGATGCGCGAGTTGGGATCGGTCAAATTGACCTGGTCGTTGCTGCGTGCGCCCGGGGTGGGCGGGCTCGGCGGCTTGCCGCGCGGCTTCTTGCCGGTCTGTTCGGTCTTGTCCGCGCGTGCCTTGAGCTTGGCTTCGTACTCGGCTTGTTCAGCGGCGAAACGCGTAGCGGCACGCGCTTGGAGCTCGACTATGGCTGCCTGGATGGCTTGCAAGCGTTCGTCACGCCGGGCCAGTTCCTGCGGGATGTTCAAGTCCGCTGGCAACGGCTCAAGATCGGCCGCCTCCGCGCGCGCCAGCAGTGCTTGGACCTCGGCTTGGAGCTGTGCCTCAATCTTTTGGGCATGGCCATAGGACAAGGCGCTGTGCCGCGAGGCGTTGGCGTGCAACTTGGTGCCATCCAGGGCGACGGTGCCGAGCTTCAACAACTTCATCTGTCGGGCGATGTTCAAGACCTGCACGAACAGCGCTTCAATCTGTGGCAGGAAGCGCTTACGAAACGTACACAAGGTGTCGTGGTCAGGATGGGTGTTGGCGGCGATGTAACGAAACGCCAGCGACTCATAGGTCGCTTGCTCGATGCGCCGGCTGCCGAAGGTGCCGGTGGCGTAACCGTAGATCAGCAGCGCCAGCAGGACCGAGGGGGGATAAGCGGCCGAGCCCGCGCCACGGTATTGACGCGCCAGTGGTGAGAGGTCGAGTTGCTCGACTATATCGACAACGAAGCGCGCCAAGTGACCGGGCGGCTGCCACTCATCGACCGACGGCGGCAGTAGATAGGGTGTGTGGCGATCACATTGCCGAAAATTGCTCATCCTCAGATCACCCCTGGCTTTAATATCGATCTGATCGGGCGTGCTATGAAAAGTTCCGCGTTAAGTCCGACGGGCTTTCATGGAACATGATTTAAGCCGCTGATTTTCTAGGGTCTGGAGCGACGGCATAACCGAGTTGTCGGGCCTTGCGGTGCAAGTTACGGATCTGCCGATCACGATGCTCGCTTTCGAAACTCTCCAGCTCTTTCTCAACATAGGATTGTCCGCGCGTCAGCATGACGTAGATTAATCGAGCCAAGTGGTGAGCTGTGGCCTTGATCGCCCGGGCCGTGTCCAGACGGGAAAGACGAGCGCGGTGAGCGGCGCCGATAAAGGAGCGACTATGTCGCGCCGTCGATGCCGCGACGCGTAATGCCTGACCGGCGCGATTGCCGCGTTTGACCGGCG
>JAYUQF010000374.1:0-3554 GCA_043756885.1 Pseudomonadota bacterium | reverse complement strand
CGCTTAGATAGATACTGCCCGAGGTCGCAACATATTTGTCGTCGAGACTCACGCTCAAGTCGATTACCGACATCTTGGAACTCCAAAATTTTGTCTTGGACTTACTGCGAAGAACGAGCCTGTTTTGCCGTGCTTCGCGCAGTCGAGCGATGGTTCGCCAGTGCAGGCGTCATCTCTCGTCGCCACCCACACACGCGGGGTAACGCATACGTGGGGGCTGGGTGTTGGTCAGTGTTATGGGTGGGCTGGGGGGCGGGCGTTAGGCATTTCCTCAATGTAATGTGCGATCCAGCCCTAGGCCGGCACGCAGCTTAGAACTCAGCGCAGTTCGAAACCTTCGTAACCCTTGTCGGCCACTTCGTTGAACAAGGCCCGAAAGGACGGCACGCTCGAGGCGTACATCAGGTACTGGCCCGTACCGCCATCGCGGTTGTTGTTGCCAAAAAACCAGGAATCGCGCATCTCGTCGATCAGCATGCCCTTGACCGACTCGTGGCACTTGATAGTCCACGCAGCTTCTGCTTCGGGCGTGGCCTGAATGGTTTTGTAACCATGCTCGAGCACGTAGCGTATGCAGCTCGTAATCCAGTCCGTATTGCTTTCAACACAACGGGTGATATTGCAGAAAGTGCCGGGATTGTGGGGCCCCATAATCGCGAACAGATTGGGGAAGCCAGCGAACTGAATGCCAAGATTTGTTCTCGGCCCGTTCGCCCATTTCTGCTGCAAGGTCACACCGTCTTCACCGCGGAAATCGATGCGCATCAACTCGCCGGTCAGACTCTGGAAGCCGGTGCAGTAAATGATGATGTCGAACTCGTAATTGGTATCGGAGGTCTGGATGCCGGTCTCAGTGATTTTGACGATCGGCGTTGCGCGCAGATCGACAACATCGACGTTGTCCTGATTGAAGGCCTCGTAGTAGTTCTTCTCACCCGGCGGACGTTTGGTGCCGTAAGGATGATTTTTCGGGATCAGCTTCTCAGCTTTGACCGGATCCTTTACCCGCAGGCGAATTTTTGAAGCCAGAAACTCGCTGATTTCATCGGCGAGGGCGCGGTTGGTGAATACGTCGTTGTAGTTGCCCAGCCACAGCGCAAAGCCGCCGCGTTCGTAAAGTTCCTGAAATTTTGCCAGGCGTTCGGCCTTGGGCACTTCACCGCTGGCGCGGCTATCCATATCGTGGATGAAGGCCGCCGACGTGCGCTTGCAGAGTTCGAAGATTTCCTCGGCTTTGACCTTCATCTCGTCCTGCTCGACGGCCGAAACCGGCTCATTGCGCAGGGGTGTGCACCAGTTGGCGGTGCGTTGAAAAATTTTCAGGTCACCCACTTCAGGCGCAATGGTCTGCAGGATCTGCACCGCAGTCGGGCCACTACCGACAATCGCGACACGCTTACCCTTGAAATCGATGGTCTCTTTTGGCCAGCGCGCGCTATGCAGCGAGCGGCCCTTGAAGTTCTCGACGCCTGCGTAGGGCGGCATCTGAAAGGCCGATAACAAGCCGGTCGCACACAGCACAAAACGCGCACGGACTTTATCGCCCTTATCAGTCTCAACGGTCCACATCCGATCCTGGTCGTTGAACACCACATGCTCAACGCGGGAGTTGAAACGGATGTCGCGCTTCAGATCGAATTTGTCGGCGACAAAATTCAGATAGCGCTCAATTTCCGGCTGACCGGCGAATTTTTCGGTCCATACCCATTCGTCAGTCAGATCTTTAGAGAAAGAGTACTGATAGCTGTAGGACTCGGAATCAAACCGGGCACCCGGGTAGCGGTTCCAGTACCAGGTCCCACCGACATCGGAGCCGGCTTCAAAGCCGCGCACCGTCAAACCGAGTTCGCGCATACGGTACTGCGCATACAGGCCGGATACGCCGGCCCCAATGATGATGACGTCGAAAGTGTCGTTCATGATAAAAAGCGGCCTCCAAAGGCGTAGCAAGATGCCGGGTCAGAATATCAGCCCGGTGGTGGGAATGGCAGCCAAAACGCCAAATCCGTCGATGAACAAGGCCACCAGGGAAGCACGCTGACCGCCCCCGCCCTAGCGGCGTCAACAGCCTGAAAGGGCGCCAGCGTCCGTGTGTGTGGAGCTAACGTGACGTAACCTGCCCATGTTGGTGGCCGATGGCAGTCGGCCGCTCAGGCTTGGTTGTCGTCGCGATCAGGCCGCGTGCGGCCGCAAGCGCGCATGCGCTCTTTGAACGACAGCTGGTCGCTCGACTGCTGCGTACTGCCGGTCAAGTCTTCCAGCCGGATGGCTTTGCGCTTGCGGCCGTGGGGGTCGATGGCGGGTATCACGTCAGTGGCAATTGGGCCTGCGACTGCAGGACGCGCAAAAGAAATGCTGAACTGCCCATGCCCACAGCTTGGGCATGCCCCCCGCGCAGTAGCCGCCCAGACCTTGCTCGTCACCACCATCGCGCACTGTCTGCATTTACAAAGACCCATGGATGTCCGCTCTCAAACTGCGTGAGGACTGACTACGACCAGCGGGCCGTGCCAGGTCATAAACAGCGTGGTTGCGATGGCGTAAAGGTCAAGCGCCATAGGACAAATACACAAACCCTGCAAAAGCCGATACGCTCATTACTGTGCGCAGGGCATGTAAGCGGCCCCATCGGTTGAGCAAAGCGCGGGTCTCACTTGAACTCAGATCCCGGTCGGGTTCGAGCAATTGCTGATTGGTGGGCATGATGATTTTGAAGGTAATCGGGACCACCGCGCCGATTATCAATGCGGCAACTAACCAGCCCAAGCCGCCACCCAGCAGACAGGCCCCAACCCCACTCAACAGGCCCAGGATTGCGAGCGGTGCCTGCATCCAGGTTGCTCGTTGGTAACTCGGCGCCCACTGACTGGCCGCCGCGCGCGTATCGAGCACTGCGCGCACGGGATGCTCAACCACGGTGATGTAGAGTGCCGCGCCGGCGAAGAGCCCGCTGCTGACGGTCGCTATAAATTGCAGGGTCTCTAACACCATAGGGCTCTCTCCGTGGGAAAAATTTAAGTCCGCTAAGCCACAAGCCATTTCGCCGCGCTGCGGCTATGCACCCAGTCATCTGACCACTACGCGTAATGCGCATAAGCACGCACCACCAGACCCGCGTCATCGAAATAAAGCACCTCGCAGGCCAGCCCGCGGGCGCCGTGATAATTGATGACGACGCTATCAATGCCGACCAGCACGTTGATGAGATCAAAATGCAGGTGCGGCATTTTATCCAAAGCCTTAGACCAATAGGCGCCCACCGCCGCTTTACCCCGCAGCTTGCCGCTCGCCTGCTCGGCAATCTGCACGATATACGGCGATACCATCTCAAAATCTTGTGTGTAGTGGCTGAGAATTTTTTCCAGATCGTGCGCGTTCCAGGCCGCGATCCAGTGTTGGGCGAAGCGCTCGGCGAATTCTGACGTAACCATCACTTCTCCTGCTGATGCGTTGGATAAGGACCCTGGTCAGAATAATCTCGTCAACACCGAGGGTGATCCTGAGTGGTTGCTTGCCGGGCGCGATTTGCAGGTAATAGCGGGGCTATTGCCAAA
>JAYUQF010000373.1:0-3558 GCA_043756885.1 Pseudomonadota bacterium | reverse complement strand
GTGGCCCGCCGCATTGCAGATGCTGTCCGGGTCGACCTCAGAGGCGCCTAGATAATTGAACAGGCGGTTAGGAAACATATACCCGAGCAGTGAGAGGGTGCCTGAGTAGTGAGTGTGCAGAATGGACTGCGGCCCGTAGTCCGCGATCGCTTGCTGCATGCGTGTTGCGATCGTGCCGAGCGCCTCTTGCCAGGAGATCCGCACAAAATCATTACCACCCTGGCGGCCCACACGTTTAAGCGGAAATTGCAGGCGGGCGTTGGGGTCTTGCCAGACGCCGTTGTAGGCCAACGCACACTTACTGCATAGCTTGCCGCGTGACACTGGATGGTCGGGATCGCCCAGTACACGGTGGCGTCCGGACGCACGTGGCTCAACGACGATGCCGCAGCCGTCATAACAATCCCGTGGGCAATTGGTCTTGATTAACTGCGTCATAACTGTCGTCCCAGTGTAGGTGCGTGGACCATGTAAACACAGGCCCGCAGGGGCAGCAATTACATGTAGGGCCGCGCCGCCGGGTTGACAGCCAAGCTATACAGTGGAATAACACGCCGTCGACGAGGGGACGTTCTCGCCGATCCGAACCGGTGATCTATCGCACCGGGCGGCAAGGAACTTCAAAAGACAATGGGGAGGGAAGCAATATGAGTATCACGAGTGAATTTAAAGAATTTGCCATGAAGGGCAATGTGGTGGACATGGCGGTTGGCATTATTGTTGGCGGCGCGTTTGGTAAAATCGTGTCGTCCTTTGTGGCCGACGTGATCATGCCGCCCATCGGCCTTCTGCTGGGCGGGGTCAACTTCGGTGACTTGGCCATGGTGCTCAAACCTGCCGAGGGCGAAGTCGCGGCAGTCGCGATCAAATATGGCGCTTTCCTGCAGACTGTGTTCGATTTTCTGATCGTTGCGTTCGCGATTTTTATGGCGGTCAAGGCCATGAACACCATGAAGAAGATGCGTGAAAAGGAGGAGGTTGCTGCGCCTGCACCGCCCCCGGCACCAACAACGGACCAAGTTCTCCTGACTGAAATTCGTGACTTGTTAGCTAAGCGCTAAGCGCAGTCTGACTGCCACCACACTGCAGTGGTGGCATCTCGCCCAGGACCCGCAGCCTGCGGGTCCTGGGCTCATCGAGCCGCAACTGTTAGTGGACGTTATGCGCGCGGTTTTGCGCACCCTGCGCTAGGATTGTGCGCTATCACAAACCCCAGGGGAGCATCAGGGCCATGAGTCAAAGTCTGTACGGTGAAAAACACCGCGCGCTGCAAGATCAATTCGAATCGCGCCAACTGGCTGACGTCGTTGAGCAAACCATTCTGAAGACTGCTCTCGATGATATGGACAGGCAGTTTGTGTCAACGCGGGATATGTTTTTCCTGTCGACCGTTGACCACCTTGGCCGCCCGACCGTGTCCTACAAAGGCGGTGATGCCGGGTTCATCAAGATTGTTGATGACCAGACCATCGCCTTCCCGAGTTATGACGGCAACGGCATGTACTACTCGATGGGTAATCTGGCCGGCAATCCTGAAGTGGGCATCTTGTTCATCGATTTTGAGACCCCGAACCGAATGCGGCTGCAGGGGCGCGCCTCGATAACGCCCGGTGACCCCTTGCTCGCGCAGTACAAAGAAGCCGACCTCGTCGTGCGCGTCGCAATCAGCCAGACTTGGGTAAATTGCCCACGTTATATCCATCGCTACCAGAAAATCGCGCAGTCACGTTATGTGCCGCGGCCCGAGAGCGACACACCATTTTGCGTATGGAAGCGCATCGAAGGTTTAAGTGATGTGTTGCGCCCGCAGGATAGAGGGCGGCCGGCAGCCGAAGGTGGCCTGCTCAGTTTTGAACAGTATGTGGACAAGGTCGCCAAGGGTGAGGCCTGAATCGGGCCGGCCCGTGCCGCGCTGGCACGGGCGATAACAGCAGTTCAGGTGCGCAGTGCTTCGCTGACACTACGATGGAAGTGAATCAAGCCCGGTTCATTGCGGCCAAACACGATGTGATCTTGTGCGCCACTGTGGAAGCCGCGCTGGATGCCTTCACCGACCGGGAAGTCTTCGTTTTCCACCACGTGCACGACCAAATCCATGTTTTTATCCCAGTGGCGACGCGCACTTTCGCTGCTCGCCGGCTCGGGCGTATACAGCGATAACAACGTCACCGCTTCGTCGGGGCTGGCGCCCGGATAGATCTGCCACAGTTCAACGTGGTCGAGTTGCCACACCAATACCGTATTCGGAAACAAGACATAGATACTGACGACGTGTGGCAACAGGTTCCATTGCGGTGGGGCCTGAGTGCGGATCTGCTCGATGCTCCGGCGCGGACTAACCAGCCGGAAGTGTGCGCCCCACTGGTCGAAAGCGCCGAGGTTGTCGTGGAAGATCGAGCAGATCGAGTCCTTGTGCAGCACACAGAAGTGATAGGACTCAAGAAAGGTATCAACCAGCAGTTTCCAATTCATGCTCAACTTGAGCGTGCGGGTTTCGTAGTGATGGAAGTCGCTCAGCCCAAAGTTGGCGAGCTCGGTGTCCATGGCGCCGAGGTGGTGCTCAAGCTCAAGGGCTTGTTCAAGTTTGGGCATCACCCAAATCACGCCGTTGCGTTCTTCGACCGCGAGCGCACGCAAGCCGTGGTCGGCGATACGCGCGCCTTCGAATGCCGCATCGGCGGGTCGCGCCTTCAAGCGACCGTCACAATCATAAGACCAGGCATGATAGGGGCACACCAGCGCGCGGGTCTTGCCGCAGCCTTCAGCAACACGCGCGCCACGATGGCGGCACACATTAAGAAAAGCGCGCACTTGTCCTTGCTCGTTGCGCGTTAGCAGTAGCGGCAGAGTGCTGACGTCGTGGGTGAAAAACGAATTGGGCTGCGGCAAAAGATCGCTCAAGCCGACGCACATGGGCAAGGCCCGAAACAGTTGCAGCTGTTCCTGGGTGGCGACGTCGTCGCTGGTGTACTCGTGCACCGGCTGTCGATAAAGCTCATCAGCCATCGCCGTGGTACTGGTGTCGATGTATTCGAGTAAGCGATGCCCAAGTGTTATCTGATCGATTGCCAGCATCACAACGGTCCTCAAAGATTTGCGCGAGTATAACCGAGCCTAAATTTGCGCTCGGCTCGCAGCCTTCTTTGTCGAGGCAAAAAAAAGCCCGGCACAAGGCCGGGCTTTTACCGACGGGTGTTGCGTTAGGACCGTCGTGGCGGTTTTTTCGCCCGGTCTTACGACCGGGGTCAATGCAGCCTGGACGAAGATTAAATCAGTTGGGCGCCAAATGCTCCCCCCGAAACCGGGAGCTAAACACTTGTAATAGTTAGGTAAATCCTGTTTTAGTTACATAAGATCATGATTTTTATAAATTAATTAATCTATAATTAGAATTTAGATTAACTGCAAATTAGTTTGCAGTCGAGACTCCCTCGTGGGTTTTGAACAAGACCCCAGGTGGTTTCCCGCAGGCATCCTTGTCTGCTGTTTTGGGAGCCGCACTGGGTCTGGTCTGTCCTTGACTAAGCCGTCGCCGCTGATGGACAGTCGCCGAAGTAT